>JANMGZ010000310.1:0-9127 GCA_031374905.1 Dolichospermum sp. OTE_70_metabat_362_sub | reverse complement strand
AAAAATCACCCCAAGTAGGAGTCTCAAACCCTGATTCTCTCTCTCTTAAAAATCATAACTCCGTTCGCGTAGCGTCTCTGAAGGAGATACTCCGAACTCCGAACTCCTAACTCCGAACTCCTAACTCCTAACTCCGAACTCAGGTGAATGTGGGTTCAAAGTAGACGCGGTTTATCTACTTTCCTCCAGTCATTTCTCTATCCTAGGGGGGATGTTAAGTTATTAGCAGTCAATTTGAGGCAAAAAGATATTCCTAGCGGCAGATGATTTTGTATATTCTTTCGTAGTTCAATCCAAAAGAGAGTGAATTTAGTGAAATCAGGGAAATTATGACTTATTTACCTATTTATTAAATTTTACAAATCCGAAAATTTACACAAATATTAATTGACAGTATCACAATTCTATGCTTTTATCTTCAAATTTTAGGGTGACTCAATTAAAAAGCCATAAAAACAACAATTATGTGTTTCATGCAATTAAATTGAAAGTATTTACTTTTTATTGATAAAATCAAATTTATTCAACCTTCAATATGAATCAGTCAAAGATTAACTAATAATTAAGCTAATGTCGATTATTAGAACTGTATTAAATCTTGGCTATAATTTTATGTTTTTTATTGCTCAGTTTAAATCTAAATTTGTCCGTGAATCGGTACAGATATTAGTAATGTCTAAAAACACCAAAATTTAGTGATGGGAATAATTATGTACGAAACAAAAAAAATTATCGTCATTGATAATGACGTTATGAGTCACAATTTTGTTGTAAATTGTGTTCAGGCTGAGGGATATCATATTATATGTGCAGAAAATGGTGTTGTGGGATTGCAATTAATCAAGAAACATTTACCTGATTTGGTAATTTGTGATCTAGTAATGCCAGATATGGATGGTTATACTATATTGAGTAATCTCCGAGAAGATCCATTGACAGCAATTACTCCTTTTATTTTTCTAACTGCTATTAATACAAAGGCATCCTTGCGAAAAGCAATGGAATTGGGAGCAGATGATTATTTAACTAAACCTGCAACATCGGATGAGTTATTACGGGCAATTGCTATTAGATTACAAAAACAAGCTCTTTTTAGATATTGGTATGCCACAAACTCCCAAAACTCCCATCAATTAGGATTAGCAGAATTACCGAATATGTCAGTAAATTATCAGTCAATTTTTCCTACTATTCCCCATTTAAAAAAAGTTTTTGATTATATTGAAGCTAATTATCATGAAGGTATTACTTCATCTGATGTCGCTGAAGCTGTAGGTTATTCTTCTGCATATTTAACTAACCAAGTTGCTAAACAAACAGGAGAGCCAATCAATGTTTGGATTGTAAAAAGACGAATGGTAGCAGCCTTACCTTTACTAGAAAATACTAATGAGACAATTGAGGAAATTTCTGCCAAACTGGGTTATCAAAATGCGTCTCATTTCTCACGACAATTTAGTAAACATTATGGATTATCTCCCGCAAATTGGCGCAAAAAACACCAATTGACTTCTGGTTCAAAACATACCAAGTTGCAGTTTATTAAAAATCGCTCACAATTAGTTCAACCTCTAGCTGTAGGCAGTACCGCAGGAAGAAATTAAAAATTAAAAAATCACTCCTGCGTCTTTTCAATCACCAATTAATTGCTTTTAGGACTAGTTAATTGCTGGATTAGAAGTTGTATTGATAATGCGAATAAACCCAATGCAACTAAACCAAATATTCCTGCTCCCAATGCTACTATACCTACTACTAGAGTCCGCACAGCGGAAGCTATATTTATGACGGTTTGGTTATCGGAATGGGTGGGTTTATTGGCAAAAGTAGTAGCGATCGCTATCATTAAAGAATAGGTAGCAAATGCAAACCCTCCTGAAATAGTTGACCCCATTATACAGCGTAAGGGAGTTGCTGGTACTGGAGTAGAACTAGCTGCTGATGAAGTTTCTTGTGGTTGATTCATAATAAATTAGGCAATTTTAATTCCATGTTTAATGGTTTGGGTGACAAACAATTCTAAATCCTCGTCAGGAATAGCTTCACGTATTCGCTGCTTGACTATTTCTGCTTGATTTTTAGATTCGACAATGGCAAATACTGAAGGGCCAGAACCTGACATCATTGTTCCTAAAACACCTTCTTGACTGGCGAATAATTCCCGTAGTTGCAATACTTGGGGATAAGCTGGTAAGACAACTTTTTCTAAATCATTATGTAGTTCTTCCACAATTTTTTCTATATTTTGATTTAAGATCGCTTTTACCATCCCTTCTGAATGAAATGCCTTAGTACGAGCCGCGAAACTGTCGGAATCCTGAATATAATTAATGCCAAATTGTTCTCGATAGGTTTTATATGCCCAAGGTGTAGAAACTTCTAAACTACGATATTTTGCTAATACTATATGTAAATTATCTAAACTTTGTAGTGGAGAAAGTTGTTCACCTCTACCCGTAGCAATTGCTGTTCCTCCAGCAATACAAAATGGCACATCTGAACCGAGATTTGCGCCTAATTCTTCTAATTCTGATTGAGTTAATCCCAAGTTCCAAAGTAAATCTATTCCGACTAACACGGCTGCGGCATTAGTAGAACCTCCCGCTAAACCAGCAGCAACAGGAATGTGTTTTTTAACAGTAATGTCAACACCACCAAAATTACTATAAGCTTTAGGGAATTCCTTAGCCATTAATGCCGCAGCTTTGTAAACTAGATTAGTTTGATCTGTGGGTACTTGGGGATGATTGCAATAGACGCGGATATTTTCAGTGCTGGCAGGGTGGATATCAATTTGATCGGACAAGTCTATACTTTGAAGTATCATCGCTAATTCATGATACCCGTCTGGACGACTCCCGATAATCTCCAAATACAAATTGATTTTGGCAGGTGCAATTAAACTGTAAGAACGCATAACGGTTATTTAGTAGGCAAAAAGCAAGAGGCAAATATTTTCCTTTATGATTCCCCATTTTCTATCATATTTACCAGTGATACCCATTGGGTAACAGCGAGGTCTTCAGCGCGGACTTGGGGATTTATTCCTAATTGTTCCAGTAATTGAGTCAAGTTATCACGATCAATTACCGATTGTAGATTATTTCTTAACATTTTTCGCTTTGAGCCAAATCCCAATTTCACTAGATTTTCTAGCTTTTTGGGGTCATGAGCCGGAATTTCTATTTGTTTGGGACTCAATCGTACCACAGCCGAATCTACCTTTGGTGGTGGTACAAATGCCGCAGCGGGAACTGTACAAATTAAATCACAATCTGCTAAATATTGCACTCGCACTGATAATGCGCCAAAAGTTCTCGAACCGGGTTTAGCATATAATCTTTCTGCTACTTCTTTCTGAATTAACAAAACAATGGAATCAAAAGGTTCTGGGTTGGGATTGGAAATCGTCCCCAGTAATTTTTCAATAATTGGTCCAGTAATATTATAGGGAATATTCGCAACAACTTTATTTTGCTTTTGAAAATTAGGAAATGCTGTTAATTGAGATGGTAAATCAAGAGTGAGAAAATCTCCTTGTAGCAGGAGAAAATTTTCTTTTTCACCCATTTGTTTAGCAAGTAATTTACACAAATCGCGGTCAATTTCTACTGCGAGTAAAGATTTCACTAGCGGTAATAACCGACGAGTCAAAATTCCTGTACCGGGGCCAATTTCTAAAACTTTATCAGTTTCTTGACAATTAGCCGCTTGGATGATTGAGTTGAGAGCTTTATCACTTTTTAACCAATGTTGAGCAAACTGTTTACGAGGTTGAATCATTTATTAAAAGGGAATAGGGAACAGGGAAAGACACATCTCTTCCTTTGCGTCTTTGCTCCTTTGCCGCTTTGCGCGAAAAAGAGTTTAATATTCAATTATTTCTAATTTACCATCTTTCACCAATTTAAACTTTGTCCCTCGCCATTCAATAGTATTACCCACAAAACCACAACACCAAATTATGAACCGAACTATATCAGCAATAGGAATTAACAAAAAAAACTTTTTAGTAACTGCATCATTAAGAAGTTTCACTCCTATTACCCAAGCCATAATAAATCGCATTAATAAAGTTATAGATAACACCAACCACGCAAAAAGAGAACCACTGCTAATGATTAATAATAGTAAACTAGAAACTGTCCCAAAAGTAAATATTAGTCCTGCATAACCCCACGGACGAGAAACACGAATACAACGCGCCCAACGAATTTGGCGATTGATAGAATCTAATAAACTACTATGTCCTAATCCATGTTCTACAATATAGTTAGATAAAACTACTTTATCACCTGCTTGGGTTGGTAAATAACCGAGTTGATAGTCGTCTGCTAAATAATCTGCCACAGCAGCAAAACCACCAATTTTTGCTAATGTGGTTTTACGAATAATAATAGTTGAACCTAAAGCAAATTTTATCCCTTCTAATTGTTTGCTAACTAAAATACCTGGTTGAAAGTCTGTGGCTGTACAAATAGCTTCTAAAATTGTGGCTATTCCTTGGGCTGTGGAACGATATAAACAGGTAACAACGCCGACTTTTTCATCTTGTAACGGTTGAATAATTGTTGGCAAATAGTCAGAATTAACCTGAATATCACTATCAGCAATTACTAAAATATCATGTTTAGCAGCGGTGACAGCATTAGCTAAATTACTAATTTTCAAATTTGCCCCAATAATATGATCTTTCACTACTAAACTAATATCTATTTCGGGGAATTGTTGAATTAGTTTCTCAACTACTTCTATACTAGGGTCTGCGGAACTGCGGACACTAAAAATAATTTGATATTGGGGATAATCTTGTTGACAAAATGAAGCTAGGTTAGTGTAAGTACCCTCATCTACACCACACAGCGGTTTAAGGATGGTAACAGGGGGATGAAATTCTGGGTTTATGGGAGGGAAGTCACGCAAAAAAGCTATCGCTGTATAAACCCCATAGGTGTAGAATAAAACGGCTGATAAACAGAGAATTAACATAAGCAGGGGAAATAGTTTTCCTAATGACTAATAACTAATGACTAATAACCAATGAATCTAATTTACTTTCTTTTACGTTCTTCTTGGACAATGGTAGCGATCGCTATTATTACAGGTTTTTTGAGTGGGGGTAGTAGCGCGGGATTAATCGCCCTAATTAGTAGTGCAGCGAGTAAAAGCAATGCCGCACCTCTGACAACTATAGCCTGGGGTTTCGTCGGTTTAGTCAGCGTGGCCTTAATTACTGGCGTAATTTCCCAAATTATGTTAATTCGTTTATCTCAAAATGCCGTTTTGCAATTACGAATGCAATTAAGTCAGCAAATATTGGCATCGGAATTAAGTCATTTAGAACAAGTAGGAAATCCCCGCTTATTAGCAACTTTAACAGAAGATGTCCAAGCAGTCGCAAATGCCGTCTATGTCATCCCATTTTTATGTATTGATATTTCCATGGCTTTAGGATGTTTATTATATATAACTTGGCTATCTTGGTTAGTATTTATCATGGTTGTGGTTTTAATGCTAGTAGCTATTGGTAGTTGTAAATTGTTATTAGATAAAGGAGAAAAATTATTAGCTTTAGCCCGTGAAGATCAAGATGCTTTATTTAATAATTTTAGCACTATTACAGCCGGAATCAAAGAACTTAAACTGCACTATCAACGTCGTCAATTTTTCCTCACCAATCGTTTAGAAGCAACAGCCAGCAGATTTAGAAATCATAATGTGCAAGGTTTAACTTTATTTGCGACAACTACAAGTTGGGGTAAATTAATATTTTTCTTTGCTATTGGTTTTGTTCTCTTCATTTTACCGCATTTATTCGCCATTGATGCCGAAACTTTATCAGGTTATATTCTCACATTTACTTATTTAATGTTGCCTATGGATAATATTTCCAATAATTTACCATTAATTAGTAAAGCCAGTGTTGCTTTACAAAAAATCGAATCTTTGGGTTTATCTTTAGCCAGTCGTGCCGAAGTTGCCACTGCACCACCTGATTCTCTCGTAAATTGGCACAGTTTACAACTAATCAATGTTACTCATACTTATTACACAGATCAAGAAGATAGCAGTTTTATTCTCGGTCCAATTAATCTTACCCTTTACCCCAAAGAATTAGTTTTTATTGTTGGTGGTAATGGTAGCGGTAAATCATCTTTAGCTAAATTAATTACTGGTTTATATATTCCTGAAAATGGCGAAATTATCCTAGATAAAACTTTGATTACAGAAGCCAACCGGGAATGGTATCGCCAACATTTTTCCGTTGTTTTTTCCGATTTTTATTTATTTGAAGAACTGTTAGGACTAGCAAATAATAATTTAGATATTCAAGCCCAAAAATATTTAGAGAAATTGCAACTTGATCATAAAGTCAAAATCGAAAATGGACAACTTTCCACCACAGCCCTTTCTCAAGGACAAAGAAAACGCCTCGCATTACTAACAGCATATTTAGAAAATCGGCAAATTTACCTATTTGATGAATGGGCTGCTGATCAAGATCCATTATTCAAAGATATATTCTATACTCAATTATTGCCAGAATTGAAATCACAGGGAAAAACAATTTTAGTAATTAGTCATGATGATCATTATTTTCATTTAGCCGATAGAATTATTAAATTAGACTATGGCAAAATTGAATTTGATAAACTCTCACAAAGTTAGTTTCAAAGATTTTGGGCGAATATAATTCGCTGCTACACAAGCAAAGTCCACCTTCGTGGACTAACATGAATATAACCCACGCAGGTGGGTTTTGTTTTTATAGCTGCGACTTCTAGTCGCCTGAGTTATTAATAAATAATAATTGTGAGGAATTAATCATGACAGAAGCTAAAAACGTACTGGGGACAAAATTAGAAATTTGCTGTACTTCTCCCATGACCGGCTTTTACCGTGACGGATTTTGTACCACAGGTGGACAAGATACGGGAATGCACGTTGTTTGCGCTCAAGTTACAGAGGAATTTTTGCAATACACTAAATCCCAGGGAAATGATTTGAGTACACCTGCACCCCATTTTAGTTTTCCCGGTTTAAAACCTGGTGATTGTTGGTGTTTATGCGCTGCAAGATGGCAAGAAGCCTTAGAAGATGGTGTCGCACCTCCAGTGGTTTTAGAAGCTACTCATGCTAGGGCGTTAGAAGTTTGTAATTTAGCAGATTTGCAAAAACATCGGGTAATTCGTAATTAGGAAATCAGTTAATAATTATTAGCAAATCTTGAAATAATTTGCTAATTAAAATTCATCATATCTCCGAATTCTTCCATCATTTTTTCCATCAGTTCTTCCATCATATCCTGCTGCATAGAACGGAGACTTTCTGGACCTGCAAGAAATTCTTTAATAGTGATCTTCTTGTCTTTAAAATCTTGAACAAAATCACGAATTTCCGCAACTATCTTAGTTTGAGATTGGATGGTTTCCAACATCAATTCAATACAATCAACACCTTGTTTAGCTGCTTTTTTATAATCAGCAACCATTGACCCTTCTGGGGTATTTTTTGCTAATCGAAGTTCCTCTTTTAATTTCTCGTATTGATTTTTGAGAATTTGATTTTGTTGTTCTATATTTTTACATCTGCGAGTTAAATCATCTTCGCTGTTATTATCAATTGTTTCTCCCACTTCATATTTACGTTCAATTTCTAAAAGTCTCGCTAAATCTCCTTCTTGGTAAGCTTTATTAATTTCCTTCATTATTTCTGTGTGAGTCATTTGGGTTTCATTATCTTTAACCTTATCAGGGTGAAAGATTTCCGCTAACCGCAAAAATGTCTGTCGAACTTTTCTAGATTCATCTGTTCTAGGGACTGTGGGAGATTCTGAATCTCCTTCTGCTTCCCAAAATTGACGACGACGTTGATGATTTTCCTGGGAATCATCATCTTCAAACAATTCATCTAATTCCTCATCATCTTCTTCTTCTTCTTCAATAGGTTTATAACTAATAATTCCTCCCATTTGCAGACTTCTGTACAGTGATTGGATATTTTTCTGGGTTTGTTTTCCCATCTTTCTCGTAGTTAAAATTTCTGCAAACAAAGCATGAATTTCTACATCTAATTCTGCCATTGTTTTCATATTCGGACTAACTCGATGAAATACCTCTGTTGCTAGAGAACGCATTTTTTCGACAAAGTTATTTAATTCTGTGCGTTTTTTCTTAATTTGTTTTAATAGAGATTGGTGTTCTTTCTCTAAACCTTCTAACTGAAGATGTAAGTCAGACAGCGCTAGGGGAGTTACTGTAGTTGGGGATGCTGTTTTTGTTTTGCGTGCCATAGCAGATGCAATTAAGCTCAGGGTTGATAAAAGAAATATATTTATTATTTTAATTTATCTCGACAATAATCAGGGTTTTCAGGTGGTAAATTTAGTTTTATCCTTAGTTCTCGATCATAACAGGCTTTTTCCCAATTTTTTGCAGACTTGACTTGTTCAACAGTTAGATTTTTAGCTCCGATAAAATTAGCACAAATACTTTTTGCTGTATTGTCAGATTCATCAAATGTACTATCGCATATTATAGCATCTTCAAATTTGGTATTTTCTAGATCCGCTCCTTGAAAATTCGCATCAGGAAGTTTTGCACCCTTAATATCGGCATTATCAAGCCGAGCATTTTTAAAATTTGCTTTTTTAAGCCAGGCATTTTGAAGATTAGCTTTAGAAAGATGGGCTAATTCAAAGTTTATGTGATATAGATAAGCATCTTGGAAGTTTGTATCATAAAGATTGGCATCCTTAAAGACACTACATTTTGAAAAAATACAACCTAAGTCTGTATCTTTAAAACTAGCATGAGAAAGTTGAGCTTTTTTTAAGTTAATAGTTCTTAAATTAGCATGATCAAGAACTATATCATTCAAACTGACACGATCTTGATTCAATTCTTGTAAAGCCTCAATTCTTCCACCACTAGCTTTTTGTCCACTAGCAGAGTTAATAATTGCCCAAGCTTGATATTGGTCTTGTTGTTGTCTTTTTGGTGCTTCCTGAAAATATTTAAATAAAGTAATTGCCAAACTTATTAATACTCCCTTCTCTAAAGCTGTTGATAATATAGTTTTTAGTAATCCTAGTTTGATCTTTGTAGGAAAATTTAAAAACCAATTT
>JANMGZ010000299.1:0-5891 GCA_031374905.1 Dolichospermum sp. OTE_70_metabat_362_sub | reverse complement strand
AGGATGAACAGGATGAGAATAAGGATTTTATTCCCTATTCTTTATTCCCTATTCACGAGTGCAAAAATACTCCCGACAATAAAACCACCAAGATGCGCCCAATAGGCGACACCTCCTGTTTCTACACTCATATTAGCTGCTGCTTGGAGACTAGCAAAACCAGAGATGAGATTTTGCACAAAGAAAATACCAATAATTACTAATGCAGGAATATTAATTGTGGTAACGAAAAAACCTAAGAAAATTAATGTGGTAATTCTGGCTTGGGGAAACCAGATTAAATATGCACCTAAAACTCCAGAAATTGCTCCACTTGCTCCCAAGGAAGGAATAGTAGAGTACATACCAATAAACCATTGACATAAAGCAGCTATAGCACCACAAATTAAATAAAATAATAGATATTTAAAATGCCCTAAGCGGTCTTCTATATTGTTACCAAATACCCACAGATAGATCATATTGGATATTAGGTGCCACCAACCTCCATGCAAAAATTGTGAGGTAAATAAGGTTGTCCACTCTCCACTCCAGTTGATGGTTAATTGTTGCGGTATTACCGCATACAATTGAAAAAACTGTTCTAGTTGTAGATTTGACAAACTTATTTCATGGAGAAAAACTAGAACATTCATGCCAATTAATCCATAGGTAAAATATGGAGTAATTCGGTTGGGGTTTTCATCGTAGAGGGGAAACACAAATATTGTTCCTAATCATCATTAATAGCATTATAACAGGAGGTAGGGGCGCAGGACCTGCGCCCTATTTCCTATTCCCTATTCCCTGTTCCCTAATTACAAAAGATTTGCTGATTCATAGAGTCTTCTAAGGATAGCTGTAATCTTGATTCCGTAGTCTAAATCCGCAGACCAGCGCCCTGACAATTGATGAACTGAGGAAGCAACACCTCTAGTAACAAAGCGAAATCTAGGATCTACTTCTTGCTGAACTAAAGGTTCTAAACTGGCATAGGCTTTTAAATGTTGAATGTGCGCTCTGACACCAATTCTGGCACTAGGAAATGATGCTCCTTCAGCACCACCACCAACTGAACCCAAACCAGCAAAGTTATTTTGTTGGGGTTTAATGTCAGTACCAAAACGCAAAAAACCAGTTTCTAAACACATTTGACAAAAAGCAATATCATGATTTACTCCTTCGATAGCTGCTTCTTCTCGATATAGTTTAGGAAGATCAGGAAACTGTGTGATGGCACTTTCATTATTGGTTTTCAGAAATAGTTGTAGCTGTACTTCTGATGTATTACCACTGGAGATGATTTGCTCAATTTGTCCGGGACAAACTGTGGAAATAGAGCGTAATTTTACAGTCCGTGAGGCACTATCCCAATCAATAGAAACATGAGAGTCTCTAAGTTCTACTGCTTTGATATAAACTATTTGACGATAGGTGATCCGGCGTAAATTAGCTAGTTTGGAAATATCAATCCGTAATCGATCTACTAAATCAATGGGGATGTAAGCATTTCCATTAATTAATACTCCTTGTTCAGAGTAATTTTGTCCATTGATATTGATATTAATGCTGGGATAATTTTCGGTCGTTGGTTGCTGAGGGTCATTTACTTGACTCCAACTAGCAAGGCCTTCTGTAATTCCTATGGCAAAATCACGACGACGACTTTGCAATAAAGCGCGATCTTCGGGACTACTGAGGAAACCAACTTGTAGTAGTATGGCAGCGATCGCAGTTTGACGACAAAATTGCAAATTACCCAAGCCACTATCTGTATCTGGTTTCACTCCTCGATTTGGTAATTGGGTGACACGACGCAAAAGTGCCATCAATAACATTTCTGCATTTTGTTTGCGTTGGTCATTTTTAGCAATATAGAAAGCACTGGCTCCCCGCACAGATGGACTACTAGCAGCATTAGCTTGAATCTCTATGGCCACATCTTTGGCGTTAGCGCGAAAATTAATCCAAGCGATGGTTTGAGCCGCACTTAAATCGTCAGGAACAGCTAAAACTTCTAAATTACGGCTGCGAAGTTCTGTCACGATCAAATCCCGCAAAAAAATCATTTCCTTTGCTTCCGTTGTGCCACCAGCGATCGCTCCGGGGTCACTTTTACCAGCTTCTACACCACCATGTGCCGCAGAAATAAAAATACGTCCCATTGTTACCTATTATCGTTGTTAAGTCCCAGCAATTGCAATTTTATAAACTAGCGATCGCTTCCGCAATTCTTCTAGACACAAAAGGCAAAATTTCTCTATTCTTAGCTTGTTCTTTCCCTTCCGTAAAGACTACCAACAGATAAGGACGTTGATCTGGTAATTCAATATAAGCCGCGTCATGGCGGACTTTGCTTGTCCAACCTGCTTTTGACCAGATTTGACTATTTTCTGGTAATCCACCGCCTAAGAAGCCTGTGACTTGGTTCTCATCTCCATCTTGGCTTAACTCTTCTGGCTTAATACTGCGTTTGAGTAAATTCATCATGGTTTGCGATCGCATACTCGAAACAGCCACTCCACCCACGATACTATGTAACAATCTCGCAGTGGCATCCGTCGTCAGCATATTGCGATTTTCAAACATCTCTCCATAAAACGCCCTTTCTCTACCATAGGGACCATCACCCCAGGTTTTTTGACAAGCATTAATTACTTGCATTTCCTCCCACCCCAAGGACTGATAATAGCGGTTAATAATATTGCGCTGATATTTCCAGGTTTCAAAAGGACCAGGACTTAACTGTGGACCAGAAGTAGTACCACTAAGAATATCAACAATTAAACTGGTAGCATCATTGCTAGAAGCAACGATCATATCAGTCAAAGCCCGGTCTAATTCCCCCGAAGTTTGACTCATGCCTTTTTCTAGCCATTCTTGCACCGCTACCAAATAAAATAATTTCACCACACTTGCTGGATAAATCCGTTCTCCTCCCCGATAGGTAAATCCCCGCACTGAGTGTTCCCAAAAAGCATTGGGAGTCAACGCACCACCTGTATTAACTGGTGCGGGAGGATCATATACAACCCAAGTTAAAGCAATTTGATTAGCTGTTAAACTTGGAAATTCTGCCCAAGTTGCCTCTAAAATTTGATTACCGATATTTTCTAGTTGTTGATCTTGATTAAAAAAAACCATTTGTAAATAACTTCCTGATGGTATTTGTAGTATTGATTATCCATTAATCTTATCATTAATAGTATAATTACTAGCATTATTATCCTGATTATGACAACAATGAATTATCTCATCCTGTAAATCCTTAAATCCTGGAAATCCTGATTCAGACAATATTAATCATGTCAATAAACTTACTAATTCCCCATGTCCCTACGGCAGAATATCAATGTTTAGCCGACCTCAATCTCTATAATTCTCCTGAATGTGTCAGTTTAGCAACCCAAGCCGCCAAAGGAAGACATTTACAAATAACATCAAATCCTCAAAATACAGCAATTGAAGTCCGTTTATGTGAAGATGACTATCCAGGATGGTTATCGCTTCAAGATTTGCAATTTCTCCAACCGATAGAAACAAGATATCAACCCCAATTCATCTCAGCCGCAGAAATTCAACAACACATACCCGCAGTTATCGCTTTTAGTCAAGCAGCAAAAGCACAAGATAATTATTACCTGTGGGGTGGCACAGTTGCACCTAATTATGATTGTTCTGGTTTAATGCAAGCAGCATTTAAATCTGTCAGTGTGTGGCTACCAAGAGATGCTTATCAACAAGAAGCTTTTACCCAACCAATCAATATTACCGAATTACAACCAGGAGATTTAATCTTTTTTGGTACTCCTCAAAAAGCCACTCATGTAGGTTTATATTTAGATAATAATTGCTATATTCACAGTTCAGGAAAAGAGCAAGGACGCAACGGTATTGGGATTGACCAACTTTCAGAACAAGGGGACAAAGTTAGTCAGGCTTATTATCAACAATTACGTGGCGCTGGTAGAGTTGTAAAAAGTTATGTTGGTAATTCGTAATACCCAGATCCCCGACTTCTTAAAGAAGTCGGGGATCTATTTCCCTTTCATGTAAAATCATTTATTAGCAATGACCAATCATCAATCACCCATTTTAGATGTATCTGTAGTTGTCCCCATAAAAGATGAGGTAGAAAGTTTACCTTTATTACTAGAAGCCATTTCTACCACTCTCACAGCTAGTGAATTGAATTATGAAATTATTTGTGTAGATGATGGTTCTAGCGATGGTACAGCCGAATTTCTCAAAGCACAAGCGCAAATTCGCACTGATTTAAAAGCGGTAATTTTGCGACGTAACTATGGACAAACTGCGGCTATGTCTGCGGGTTTTAATTATGCTACAGCTAAAGTAATTGTGACTTTAGACGCTGATTTGCAAAACGACCCCGCTGATATTCCCATGTTATTAGCAAAGCTAGATGAAGGTTATGATTTAGTGAGTGGTTGGCGGCAAAATCGCCAAGATGGGGCGTTAAATCGCCTACTTCCTTCTAAAATCGCCAATTGGTTAATTCGTCGGGCTACAAGCGTTTATATTCATGATTATGGTTGTTCTCTCAAAGCTTATCGGGCGGAATTAGTTGCAGATATGAATCTGTATGGAGAATTACACCGCTTTTTACCTGCATTGGCATATATCGAAGGGGCAAGAATCACAGAAGTACCTGTGCGTCATCATGCGCGCCGCTTTGGACAAAGTAAGTATGGGATATCGCGGACTTTCCGGGTATTGATGGATTTATTAACGATTCTGTTTATGAAGAAGTTCCTCACCCGTCCCATGCACGTTTTTGGTTTGTTGGGATTAATTTCCATGATTGCTGGTGGGGGAATAGGCATATATTTGACTGTTATTAAATTTGCTTTTCATGTAGATATTGGTAGCCGTCCTTTATTGATTTTGGCAGTGTTGTTGTTAGTAACAGGAGTACAACTATTTTGCTTCGGCCTTTTGGCAGAATTACTGATGCGGACTTATCATGAATCTCAGGGACGGCCGATATATCGAGTGCGGGAAGTTGTGGCAAAAAATGTTAAGTAACGTAACAATATAGAAATAACACTTTTTGCATTATTGCATCTGCCGTGAAAGCCTTTGATACTTTTGACGCTAATCTGCGAAAAAACCTGCTCATGTTATTTGCAGCGGGTCTGTTTTTCTGGTCAGGGTTGGCTTCATTATTGCCTACCTTACCCTTATATATTGAACATATTGGTGCAAGCAAACAAGAAATTGGCATTGTCATGGGTAGCTTTGCCATTGGGATGCTACTATTTCGCCCGTTAATGGGGGCTTTAGCAGATATTCGAGGTCGTAAAATAGTATTATTGATTGGAATGTCCGTCGCTGCGATCGCTCCTTTGGGATATTTATTTGTCAAATCAATTATTCCCTTGATGGTCATTCGGGCCTTTCATGGCATTAGTATTGCCGCTTTTGCCACAGCTTATATTGCCTTAGTCAGCGATTTAGCACCAGAACACCGTCGGGGGGAAGTCGTCGGTTACATGAGTTTGGTGAGTCCTTTGGGTGTGGGAATAGGCCCAGCTATCGGGGGATTTTTACAAGCAAGTGCTGGTTATACTCCCTTATTTCTCTCATCTGCGGCTTTATGTTCTCTGGGTTTATTATGTATCATTCCCATTGTTAATCCACCTGTTGCCACCAAACCAAATAACAGCAAAAATGATAACTTTTGGCAAATATTAACCAGTCCTCGCGTGCGGATTCCGGCTATAGTATTATTATTGAGTGGTTTGACATTAGGTAGTTTACATACTTTCATCTCCTTATTCATCAAATCCACGGGAGTTGATTTAAATCCAGGTTTCTTTTTCACTGCTGCGGCTCTCTCCAGTTTTAGTTGTAGATTATTTACTGGTAAAGCTTCAGATCAATATGGCCGG
>JANMGZ010000117.1:0-9491 GCA_031374905.1 Dolichospermum sp. OTE_70_metabat_362_sub | reverse complement strand
GTGCCATTGCTGGGGATAAACAGTCTGTTGGTAAAACTGCCGGTCAAGCCTTGGATGCTTTGACTACACAGTTAGGTGAAGTTGAATTTCGGGCATTATTAATTATTGATAACTTTCATCCTGATCAATTCTTCACTAGAGATCAACAAGAACGTTTATCGGAACTAATGACTATGTGGAGAATAGCACGAGATCAAGAACAGAAACTTCCGCCAGAAATACAAATTGAGTTAGATAATCTTGTTAATCTGGAACTCAATGCTGCTACTACTAGAACTGCATTTTTAGCACAACAGTGGAGTTAATGAATCAATTTTATCATCTTGTAGCAGATCGCGCCATTCATTGTTGTGAATATTGTCATGCACCGGAATTAGTATTTAATTTTCCCTTTGAAGTTGAGCATATAGTTCCTACTTCTCGTGGAGGTGCTAACGCTGAAATTAATCTAGCCAAAATCCTTGATATTCAAAGTATATAAATCTATTTTATGAACTAATGCAGTTGAGGCAATTAAAGCATCTGGAATACTTAGTTTATGACTAAGAGAGTAAGTTTCCATTAATTCAATGAATTGGGTAGATACCATAATATCCACAGGAAACATAAGAAGTAATTGTAAATGTTTCTTAATTTTCTTCAATTCCACATTATTAATAGCACCATAATATAATTCAGCTTGAGTAATTGGCACTAACCGCTAATTGATTTAGTCCAATATAACGAAGCTCAGAAATAACCTGAGAATTGTTTTTATAAAATTCTATGAGAATATTTGTATCACATAAAATCATTTCCTTTCTTCTCTCCATGCTTCTTGACGAATGGACTCAGTAGTAATATTTCTATTTTCCCAGATTCCTGCCAAGGAAAAAAAATCTTGCTCATCATTAGATATATCTGTGTTATCTTCTATTACTTCTACAGAGTTAACAAAATCTAAAGCAGAAATACGTTTTAATAACATCTGTGCTTTTTCTTTATCAGCAAATTGAATGATTAGTTGTTGCATATTTGTTTTTTAGTATAAAACTATTGTAATTATACAACTATTTTTGTTTAGTTTAGCGGGAATTATCAAAAATTATCAAATAAGATAAAAATCGTCTGTACAATTAGATATATTTTAGTAAAAATCACTCCATGTAATTAAATGTTATGGAAACAATAACTTTAAATTCTCATGTTGGTGAAGATGGAATATTACATTTAGATATTCCTGTAAATATTATTAATACTGATTTAACTATTACTATTATTTTAAAACCTAGTGATGATTTTCAACAGAAAAATAAACCAAAAGGAAAAGGTTGTCCTGCTAATTTTTGTGAGGAAACATCAGGATGTTTAAAAGATACTCCTTTAACTAGCGGTTCTGAGTGTTGGGTTTTGTTTCCATTGCTTCGCAACGCTAACGCGAACAACCCAACCTACTTGCTAAAAAGGAATAACATCTGGATTTGGTACAATTTTCAGAGGTCGCGGAGATGGTGTATTTTTTTGATTTACATTAATATCTATTGTTGTTGTTTTTTCTTCTGCACTTACCCCTGTTTTAATACTTTCATTCTTATAAACTTCAGAAGGAAATTGAGTGACATCAAATAATTCCAAAAATTCATCAATAACATTAGCAGGATCATTCAAACATTCATTTGCTGTAAATCTTGTACAACGAATACCATGTCTTTCAAAAAGTCGATCTCTTTGATGATCTTTTGCGGCTGATTGATGATATTCTTGTCCATCAACTTCTAGTATTCGTGAATTAGCTTTATAATAAATTAAGAAATCAGCTTCTTTAGTTTCTGTTATTCCAATCCTGGTTGTAATTCTGCATCTAGAATTTGCAAAAAATAAAATTTGCCTTTTCTCCAACTCTTCAGCAATTTTCTGTTCCGCAGGAGAACGTAATTGCAACCCATTCCAAGTAAAAGTTTCATCTGTAGATCCAGAAGATTGATGTGGTGGTTGTTGAGTAGGAATTAAGCCTGGAGTTTTCGACTTTACAGCCTCATCTAACCTAACTTTTTCTCTAACATTATTAGTATGTATTCTCCATGTATGTTGTGCCTTGTAACCACCTGGTTGTCCTTTGTACTCAATAATGTATGGACCAAGAATCATTTTCTGATCTGCTTTCTTGCGAATATTAGCCTGTAGCCAATCTGAAGTCCAGACTTGTTGAGGTGCAAGCCTTGATAAAACTTTTAACATTAAAGTTGTGTCTAATATATAATCTCCCATACGGATTTTGAACCTCTTGTACTTAATTTTATTGAAACACTCAATTTATCTGGTTGTATGAGTTTAAGTCTTAACTAAGTCTGAGTATGCCAAAATATCAGTATTTTAATCATTCTGATATAAACGGATTTATACTGTTGTTTTATTACAAAATATTAAGAAAACAACCGGAAAAGATCGGAAAAAATCAGATAATAGTCATCTATAATGGTTACAACCTTTACGAGGTATAGATTCTATGAATGTAAACGAAGTTATAACATTTGTTGATCAGATAGTCTTTGATAATACTGGAAAGCACTTAGACGATGTTCAAGCTGCTGTAGTTCAGGGAACATGGGAAAGATGTACTTATAATGATATTGCACAAGAATTTAATGTTACTAAAAATCATGTAGGAGATATAGGTGCTGAATTATGGCAACTTTTATCTAAAGCATTAGGTGAAGATATTAAAAAAACTAATTTTCGTTCTACCTTAGAAAGGATATATATTAAATCATCTAAAAATTCTAATATTTATAATATAAATGGTACTAACAATTATTTTTATCATCCACAAACCTTAAATCATTCTAATAAACAAAATCAAGAAAGTGATATAAATAATCAATCTAAATTGAATAATCACGATTTAACCCTATCACCCCAAATCATCAACTTTCATAACAGAGAAACTGAACTACAAACCCTTTCTCATTGGATATTAAATCAAAATACTCATTTAATCTCAATCTTAGGATTATCTGGTATCGGTAAAACCACACTTGTTAAAAGATTTATAGACTTACATCAACAAAAGTTTGATGCTATAGTTTGGAGAAGTTTAAAATTTCCTCAATCTTTAAATTTATTACTTGATGATTTCCTAAAACATCATAAATTAGACTCATTACCAACAATAAATGATAAATTAAAACAATTATTTGATATTCTCACAAATAAAAAATGTTTAATTATCCTTGATGATCTCCAAAATATCTTCATTCCTGGTCAATTTGCGGGAAAATATCAACCAGAATATCAAGATTATCAAACCTTATTCAAAATGATTATAGAAACCCAACATCAAAGTAATGTAATTTTAATTAGTCAAGAACAATGTCCAGAAATGGAATGTTTAGATGAAGAATTATATCCTATTAAATCTTTAGAATTATCCGGTTTAGATAATCCAGAAATTCTCAAAAATACCGGATTAAAAAATGAGGATAGTTGGTTAAAATTAATCAAATTATATGAAGGTAATTTACTTTATTTAAAAAGTATTAGTATATTAATCAATAAAAATTATGATGATCAAGTTGCTGATTTTTTAGCTGACAATACCCTACATATTACCAATCAAATGCAGTCTCATTTTCAAGAGAAATTTAACCACCTATCACCCCAAGAGCAACAAATAGTATTAGAAATAAGTAAATTTAAAAACCCTATTTCCAGGGAAGAATTAAGACAAAGTTTAAATTTATCCTCAGTTGATTTTAATAATAGTTTACAATCTTTACAACAACGGTATTTAATCACGAAAATCAAAGAAGATAAAATCCTGTTTAAATTGTCTCCAGTTTTTCAAGAATATGTGAGAACTTGTTATTAATACGAAAATGTTAGCATCCTATACACATCTCACAACTGAAACGAAGCTGTCAATGCTACAGCTAAAGCGTCTGCTGCATCATCTGGCCGAGGAATTTCATCTAAATCCAATTCTCGCATCACAGCCTCTTGCACTTCTGCCTTATCTGCTTTACCATAATTCGTTAAAGCTTGCTTAATTTGGGGAGGAGCAAACTCCACATAAGGCAGCTTACGCTGTCCCAAAACTAACATCAGCACACCCCTAGCCTGTGCAACAATAATGGTATTTGCCATGCGATAAAAGAATAATTTTTCAATTGCCACCAAATCCGGTTGCAACTCCTCCATCACAGTATGTAAATCATCGAATAAAGTACATAGTCGCTGAGTCATTTCCATATCAGCATTCGTGCGAATTACGCCAAAATCCACCATCTGTACCGTTGTTTCCTGTTCTTTAGTTTGACTTTGTTGCCAATTAATTGCCCCAAATCCGACAGTTGCCAATCCTGGATCTATTCCTAAAATTCGTTTTTTCATAAAATTCTTGGTAATGTATCAGTTGTTCAGTTGCAAAAAAATAGTTCTCTCCCCTGTTCCCGACTTCATAAAATATAAAAGAATGAATAAAGCTTATAATTTCCTCTTCATCTTTAAAGCAAGTGATGTAAAGTTTTTGTTAAATATTGTTTGTAGTAACGGTTTTTATTAGGTATGTTTATCGGTTTTCTGAAACAAGCCATGAATTCGCTACAGCTACAGTCCCAAAGTCGCACTTCCTATCGGGTTAACCAATGGTTCAAATGGTTATCCCCTGGATTAGCGGTAAAACGCTGGTTACTTATCAGTGTTGGGGGTGTTGTGTTAGCAAGTTTGGGGTTGGCTATTTGGGTAAAATTAACCCCCATTTTTTGGATACTAGAGTTGCTAAAAGGTCTTTTGGGACTCCTCGCAGACATTTTACCAAACTACATAAGTGGTCCTTTACTCCTTTTATTTGGTGTGATGTTAGTGCTGTGGGGACAATCACGGACTGTAGGTTCTATTACCGAAGTGCTAAGACCTGGAGTCAATGAAGAGGAATTAATAGATGTTCTCTTAACCCATCGTCGCTTATACCGAGGACCAAAAATTGTGGTTATTGGTGGTGGGACTGGACTTTCAACTTTACTCAGAGGCTTAAAAACCTACAGTGCTAATATTACCGCTATTGTCACCGTAGCAGATGATGGTGGTTCTTCTGGCAGGTTGCGCGAAGAATTTGGCGTTTTACCACCTGGAGATATCCGCAATTGTTTAGCAGCACTAGCAGATGAAGAAAAATTACTCACAGAATTATTTCAATATCGCTTTCGCGCAGGGGATGGATTAACAGGTCACAGTTTTGGTAATTTGTTTTTAACTGCCATGACTGATATTACTGGAGATTTGGAACAAGCGATCGCTGCTAGTTCTAAAGTGTTAGCCGTGAGAGGACAAGTTTTACCTGCTACCCTCAGTGATGTCCGTCTTTGGGCAGAATTGACCGATGGCCGCCGCATTGAGGGTGAGTCGAATATTCCCAAAGCTGCGGGAAAAATTGTCAAAATTGGCTGTATTCCTGAAAATCCCCCAGCATTGCCCGCAGCCATTAAAGCTATTAAAGAAGCTGATTACATTATTATTGGTCCGGGTAGTCTTTACACTAGCTTAATTCCTAATTTGTTAGTTCAAGAAATTGCCGATGCGATCGCCGCTGTCAGTGTACCTCGTATCTATATATGCAATATCATAACTCAACCAGGAGAAACTGATGGATATAGCGTTGCTGAACATATTCAAGCTATAGATAACGCTTGCGGTGACAGAAGATTATTTGATGCTGTATTAGTCCATAAAAAAACACCCTCAGCCCAAGCCCTGATCCGTTATGCTCAACAAAATGCCCATCCAGTTTTTTTAGACAGAGAAGCTGTCACCCAATTAGGCCGAAGATTAATTCCGGCTAATATTTTATTTGAAGATGAAAATGGTGCTGTTCGTCATGATCCTCAAAGACTAGCCAAAGTTCTGTTGAAATGGTACAGTGCAGCGCATCACGGAAAGTAAAAACTGGGGACTGGGAAACATATTTCCCCATTACCAACCTAAAATATTTATGACTTCTCCCATCCTTTCTCAAACTGAACCACCCCTTCCCCCTTGGGAAACTTTACCCACAATGTATGATTTACCTAGTGAAAACCCAGAGGAAAAAGGCTTGCCAGACGACTTTCATTTTTTACAACCTTTACTTTTATATTTAACATTTCAACCCATAAACTGGAATCCAGAAATTGTTTATAGTGCGGCTGATTTGAATCTTTATTATGATCTGCAAAATCCTTTATGGTATAAACGCCCAGATTGGTTTGGTGTAGTTGGAGTCCCAAAATTATATAATGGTCAAGATTTACGTTTAAGTTATGTCAGTTGGCAAGAACCAGCAAACCCTTTTGTAGTTGTAGAATTATTATCTCCCGGTACAGAAGATGAAGATTTAGGTAATAGAAAAAGTCAAATATGTAAACCTCCCACAAAATGGGAAGTTTATGAACGAATTTTAAGAATTCCTTACTATATTGTTTTTAGCCGCTACACCAACGAAGTTCGCGCATTTCAGTTAGTAGGTGGTCATTATGAACCTATGAATATGATTGCAGGACGCTTACTAATGCCAGAATTAGGTTTAAGTTTGGGACTATGGCAAGGTACATTTCGAGATATTCCTAAGTTATGGTTAAGGTGGTTCACACTAACAGGAGAATTAATTCCTGAACCAGCAGAAGAAGCAATAGAAGCAAAAAGAAAAGTCGAACAACTAACACAACTGTTGCGTGATTTAGGCGTTAATCCCGATACACTGAATAATGCTTAGACATTACCAATTACCAATCACCAATTACCAATGACTAAAATTTTCCTTCCAGATATAGAAGCAACACAGCAATTAGGTATTAGCCTTGGGGAAACTTTGAATGCTGGCAGTGTGATTTTACTAGAGGGTGATTTAGGGGCTGGTAAAACTACTTTAGTTCAAGGTATTGGTAAAGGTTTAGGGATAATTGACTCTATTGTTAGTCCTACTTTTACTCTTATTAATGAGTACACAGAAGGGCGTATTCCCCTTTACCACTTGGATTTATACCGCTTAGAACCTCAAGAAGTTACAGGTTTGAACCTCGAAAGTTACTGGGAAGGGATAGAAGTAATACCGGGAATTGTGGCAATTGAGTGGGCCCAACGAATGCCATATTTACCAGATAGTTATTTAAAAGTATGTTTAAACTATGGTGAAAATGGCAGCCGTCAAGCCGAAATTTTAACTGTAAATTGTGAACAACTAACAACTAACAACTAACTACGAAAAAGTTAAAGCTTGCCCGCGAACTTGCGTATTTAACTGACCTTTATCATAAACAATTTCACTGCCGACAATTGTTGTCACAGGCCAACCTGTTAAATTCCAACCTTCAAAAGAACTCCAACCACACTTGCTAACAACTTCTTCCCGTTTAACTTCATGGTAATTTTTTAAATCTACCAACACTAAATCAGCATCATAACCGGGGGCAATTTCTCCCTTATTGGCAATACCATAAGCTACAGCTACGGCTTTAGACATCCATTGCACAACTTGGGCAACAGTACATTTTCCATCTATAGCAGCGGTTAACATTAAAGGCAAAGAAGTTTCTACACCCGGCATTCCTGAAGGAGTGTTTGGATACGTTTGGGCTTTTTCCTCTAGAGTGTGGGGGGCGTGGTCAGTCGCAATAAAGTCAATGATACCATCACGTAAAGCTTGCCAGAGGACTTCATTATCATGGGGCGATCGCAAAGGTGGATTCATTTGCGCTAAAGTACCAATAGTTTCATAAGCACTAGTATTTAAAAGCAAATGTTGGGGTGTTACCTCTGCTGTTACCCAACTAGGTTTATCCTGACGCAATAACTCCGCTTCCTCCGCTGTGGACATATGTAGAATATGTAAACGGCGTTGATACTTTTTAGAAAGTTTTAATGCCAATTGCGTTGCTAACAAAGCAGCGAGATTATCTTGAATTTGGGAATGAATAGCCGGATCTTCAATACCCGCAAACTCCTGTTTTCGTTGATTAATTCTCGCTTGGTCTTCCGCATGAACAGCAATTAAACGAGTTCCCCGGGCAAAAATCGCCTCTAATTCCTCTTCCTGATTCACTAACAACTGTCCGTGCATTGAACCCATAAACACCTTAATTCCCGGTGTCGGTTGGGCAGACAGTAAATCTGGTAAATTATCGGCCGTAGCCCCAATAAAAAAGCCATAATTAACTAAGCACTTTTGGGCAGCCCGTTCTAATTTGTCATTTAAAGCTGATTGGCTGATAGTTAAAGGTCTTGTGTTAGGCATTTCCAGAAAGGAAGTCACCCCCCCCTTAGCGCAAGCACAACTAGCCGTAAACAAGTCTTCCTTGTATTCTAGTCCCGGTTCACGGAAATGCACCTGGGGGTCAATTACGCCAGGCAACAAAGTTAACCCTTGTGCGTCAATCTGATGAGTAGGGTTAACATTAGTAATTTCTTGACCTACCTGGACTATTTGCCTCCCTTGAGTCAACACATCCCCAATCATTGACTCACCATTGGGTAAAATAATCTCAGCGTAGCGAATCAGTAAACTTTGTGGAATTGACATAAATTTAAGATTTTTAGGGATAAAGGAACTATTTATGGATGATAGATAACTTTTGCTTTCAGGTAAACTTAGATTTGCACGAACAAGCGGCAATTTTGGTTTTGTGTTAAAAAATGTTTATCCTCAAGTAAGCTATAAACTTGAGTGTTTGCAACTGAACTAAAAGGAAAACACTAAATTTTTTACTTTATTTACCTATCATCTCCTCCATCTCGTTAGGATTAATAATATCAAGTCTCTCTGTCTGAGTTCAATACCAATCTCTTAATATACTTCAACAATTTCATGCAAAATCAAGCCTCTGATAAAAACTCTAGCCAAGAACCCGATAATTCCTGGATCATAGAGCTAGGTAAAACGATGATACTAAGTGTTTTTCTGGCTTTAGGAATTCGTACCTTTGTCGCTGAAGCCCGTTGGATTCCTACTGGTTCTATGGAACCAACCCTACATGGTGTCAAAGACCAGTGGCTGGCAGACAAGATTATTGTTGATAAAGTAAAGTATAAATTTGCTAACCCAGAACGGGGAGATATAGTAGTATTTTTACCACCACAAGAAATACAGAATAATCCTGAACGGGAAGCATTTATTAAAAGATTAATTGGCTTACCTGGTGAAAAAGTAGAACTAAGAGAGGGCAAAGTATATATCAACAGCAAGCCTCTACAGGAAAATGTTTACCTATCCTCTTCAGTGCGGACATTGGTGGAAGCTTGCAATAGTAGTGGACTCCAGCCTCCTTTTTTAGCTCAACCGGAAATCATCCCGCCCAATTCTTACTTAATGCTAGGTGATAATCGTCCTAACAGTTATGATGGACGTTGTTGGGGCGTTGTTCCCCGTAACAATATTATTGGTCGGGCTGTAGTTCGTTTTTGGCCACTTGCTAGAATGGGTTCGATTGATAAAGCTCCTGCTTATTCGTCTCCAAAGCCATAGTTAGGTGACAGGTGAAAGAGTC
>JANMGZ010000269.1:0-3690 GCA_031374905.1 Dolichospermum sp. OTE_70_metabat_362_sub | reverse complement strand
CAAAATGACCAAATTGTGAAAGATGCTGCCACTAAGTTGGAGCAAATGGCACAGTCGGGGGAAGTTACAGGAGGACAACTGCTGAGGATTAATGGACCCGTTTCTATCCCTGTTGCTTTTGTGTTGGCACATAAATTAGCCCATATTTACGGAGCAATTGGTTTTTTTGATCCGATACAGGAAAGACTTGCTTTCGGGAAGGTCTAAAACAAGCGTTGTTACAGATTCCCAATGCACCGGAATCCTATTTTATCTCTGGTTGTCCAGATGGGGATGGTTCATGGTTTGGGGAAACGGCACGACGGGACGCAGATTTAGCAAATAGGTTAAAAACGGAGTACAAGGCGGGTTTTACCCCGGAATTTGGGCAACTGAAGGCACAGGAAGTCAAGGGTATCAATACACCAATATTTGTGTTTGATGTGGGGGGCAAAATTTCCAATGCTAACCGGTTGATTATGGGGGAAGCGACTCATGCGGTGATTTTGGTCAAGGATGAGACTGAGGTTGCAGCTTGGAAAGGACTATGTGAATCTCTGGGTTTGTCGGTGGTGGCGATTATTTATAGTGATTATGAGGGTGTGGAAGATGTGATTTCCCAGGAAACGCCGATTCTAAAAGGTAGTGTGCATTGCTTAAAACGTGGGGAGGATGTTTCTGTGCGTCCGATGATTCGGGCTTTGGCTGGGGTTTTGGTGGGGTTGTCTAGTGGTAGGGAGTTTTAATGATGACAAGTTCTGAAAAGGTTGCATTACAGGTTTTTCAACAAGCGATCGCAGTTTTAGCAAAATGGGCTAAATCTGATGTTGTAAATAAGTTATTTCAATCATCTCCAAATACTATTGATAGTGCTGTCGAAGAAGCTCAGAATATCCTATCTTGGACTACACAGGGAGAACCACGGTCTTTAAGATTACTATTTGATTATGTGGAACTTGAAAAAGGACAATCAAAAGAGCATTATTGGCGACCTCAAGCTATTGATGATAGTGATCCTAAGATTCCCTATCCAGTTACAGAAAAGCCAAATTTAGAGAGTTTTAAACAAGATGTAAAAACAGCTTTAGATATGTTAGATCAAGAAGATTTTACAAATCTCTCTTTATTGACTTTAATTGTGGAAAAGTTTGGTTCATTTATTAGTTTTGGAGAGGAAAATATAGCATTAATAGATTTGGTTAGAAGTACAGCCGCAGTTGCAGCCGCTTTAGTAAATAATTCTGAGTCTCAAGATATAACTTTAATTGCTGGTGACTTATCAGGGATTCAAAAATTCATTTATACTATTTCTTCTGATGGTGCATTAAAATCATTAAGAGCGAGAAGTTTTTATTTAGAGTTAGTTACAGAGGAAGTAGTGCAACAACTACTAGATAAGTTACAACTTACTCGTACTAATGTAATTTATGCAGGTGGTGGTAATTTATATGTTTTGGCATCTGGAAAACAAGAAGTTAAACATATTATTGAAGAAGTTAGCCAACAATTTAATAAATGGCTTTTGGATGAATTTCAAGGTAAAGTGTTTCTGGCTTTAGATTGTTTGAACTTTGCTAAAGATGATCTTAAACCAGAATCTAAAACTGAAGCCAAAACCTCTAAATTTGCAGAACATTGGTCAAAAGCAACCAAAAATTTAGCTAAACATAAATCTCAGAAATTTTGTACTCAAATTAGTGATTTGATCAAACCACGTTATAGCCATCAACCTTGTCGCGTGTGTTACCGTGATGATATAGAATCAGATAAGTTAAAACTTCTCAATGAACATGAACCAGATTCAGTTTTAGCTTGCCCAAATTGTCGGAGTATGTTTGATTTAGGAAGTGAATTATTTAAAGTTCATGCTATTGTCAGATCAAAACAGGAAAAAATAGCAAATGCTTTACATACGCTGAATTTTAAACTTCCATCTGGAAATATTTATTACCACTTATTTGAATATTTGAAACGCATAGATCCAACTACTGATACAGTTTTATTAGTCAATGATTGGACATTAGAACATTATCAATTCAAGCCTTTTAAAAATGTTTATCCCTTGTTATTAGGTAATTATGGCAAGGAAAATGAAACAGGATTTTTACGTGCTGAAGAAATGGCAGAAAAAGCCCAAGGAATTAAAAGAGTTGCATCTTTAAGAATGGATGTAGATAAACTTGGACAAATATTTGCTAAAGGTTTAGGTGAAAATCAAACATTGCCTAGATTAGCAGGACTTTCAAGACAAATGAGCTATTTCTTTAAGGTTTATCTGAATAGTTTGGCAAAGAAAAGAACCGGAAATATTCCTGAAAATTTTAAACAATTATTGCCAAAAAATGAGGAATATAATATACTATTTATATATGCTGGGGGTGATGATTTATTTATTAGTGGTGCATGGAATGAAGCAGTAAATTTCGGTTTTGATGTTTATCAATGTTTTCGATCTTATACAGGATATAATCCAGATATTACCCTATCAGGTGGAATCAGTATTGATATACCTAAATTCCCTCTTTATCAAGCTGCAAAATCTTCTGGTCATGCTGAAGATACAGCTAAAGGAAATGGTAGAAATAGTTTAGGTTTATTTGGTCAAGTCTTTAAATGGGATGAATGGTTGGGAATAGAAGATATAAATAATGAGCATCTTGATAGTGATATTAAGAAATATTTATCTTCAGAAAGCAAGCCCAAGTTTTTAGGTATTCTGCCATTTGTGGAGATATTATCACAGCCAAACATAGGAGTTAATTACTCCCGTAATTTTGTGCAAAACTTGTTAATTACTGCACAAATTCAAGAAGAGGCTTTAAAAAAATTTAAAGAAAATAAAAAATCAGAGGAGGCTTTAGCTACTCGCTATTATTTGCATTTACCAAAAATAGCTTATACTTTGGCGAGATTATCAAAGGAAGTATTAAATAATGATGATTTTCGGACTTCTTTAAAAAGTCCCTATAATGCGCCATATTTTCGCGCTATAGCTACTTGGATTGAATTATTAAATCGTGGATCATAATTATATGCCAGAACCCGTTAAACCAAAAATATCTTCTCCATCAATAAATTCCAATCAATTATCAATTTCTCAAAATAATATCAGTGATACACATAATATTGTTGACGAGATCATAAAAACTATTGGTGGATTGCCAGAAGGATTAAAAACATATCCTATCAGACATTTAGTTACCCATGCTAAAAAATTTGGACCATATCTCAAAACCCAAAGATTAGAAACTAATCAAGTGCGTAAATTTCTTGATGCTATCAATCGTTTAAAGGCTGAATTAGCTGAAAAAGGAGAATTTTCTGCAATAGAAACAGAAGTAGTTTTATTGCAACCAAAATTAGCCTATGCAGCAGCTAGACAAAAACCAGCAAAACCATTAAGTGATGTTATGTCAGCCGCAATTGATAAAGTTCATAGCAAAGAAGATTTTGAGCGTTTAGTACAATTTTTAGAATCAATTATTGCTTATCACAAAGCAGAAGGAGGAAAATAATCATGACAGTATCTTATGCACAAACTCCCTTGTTAGGAAAAATTACTCTCAAGTGTCAATTAACCGCAAAAACAGGTTTACATATTGGTGGTGGTGGTGAAAATTTAGATATTGGTGGATTAGATAAACCAGTAATTCGTGATCCTTTAACAAAATATCCATATTTACCAGGTTCATCAATTAAAGGTAAATTGAG
>JANMGZ010000250.1:0-5320 GCA_031374905.1 Dolichospermum sp. OTE_70_metabat_362_sub | reverse complement strand
TGTAATACTAAATCCTACTACACCAATACTAGCAAACCCGGCGATCGCTGTTTCTAAATTCTCTGGTGGAATCGGATTTGTGGAGGAAGCGATACTTGTTTGCATATTACAAAGATTTGACTGCGGCTAACCATTGATTTTGATTTCCATAAACTTTGGCTTGATTAGCGGCTTTGATGGCTTTTTGATAGGATGTGGCTGCTAATTGTTCTTTTTTAGCGCGATCGCGTGCGACAATAATTTTTGGTTGATAATCTGCTAATAGCTTACGTGCATCCTCAGTTCCTAAACTATCTACAGGGATAATTTTTAAGATATTAATGGCTGTCTGAAAATCAGATTCTACCTTTTGCCATTCAAGAGCGGATTTAGCAGTAATTTGGCGTTTAGTAGCTGCTTCTCCAGCCTTTTTCCCATTGGCAATTTTTTGTAGCCATGTTTCTTCTTGCAGCAACTTTTGATTAATACTCTTTAATTCATTTTGATATTTTGGTAATTCTGCTTGTACCAATCCATAAAGTTCATGATTAGGTTTAATGATTTCTAGGGCTGTGATTGCCTTTTTCCATAGCATTTGTCTATTGCGTAACTCCTCCAAACTCTTAGGAGGAGTTTTGCTAGTTTTTTGTGCTGAGGACGCTATCTGTAAAGCCTTTAGCACCTGATTGGTTTTTGTAGACTCTTCAGAAAAACTATTAACTAGTTGTTGAGATTCTTGATACCGAGGAGACCACTGAGGAATTTTTTGCAAATCGGCGACTACCACATCTAGTTGTTGTTGCAATGCTGATAAGTCTTTCGGTGATTTAATCCGCTTAATTTGCTGCTGATACTCACCTTTAAATTGCTGTGCCGTTTGCAATTCTTTACATTGAGAAATTACACAACCACGCTGGAGAATGAAAGCACTACCACCGGAAAAAAGGGCGATAACTACAGCCGTACCAATAATAATCGGTAAAGGGGGAAGTGATAGTGATAACTGTCTTTTTCTAGGTTTATCTGGGATATTGGCAAACGGATCAAACTTCTCCTCAATTTCCTCAACATCTCCAACGTCTTCAGATTCATCTTCATCCAAAGACAAATTTGAGTCTGGTAGTAAATAATCTGAGAAAGATCCTTCAGATACTGAGGAAAATGAATCAACAATTGGTTCTTCTTCCGTTTCTATCAATGGAGATGATGATTGTTGAGGCTCAAAAGGGATAAAGTGAGTGTCTCTTTCATTTCCTATTTCCAGCGTGTCTCTTTCTTTGTCTACTGTGGGGATTTGAAATTCATACTCAGGTTCCTTTTGTGTATCTACTGTAGGAATCTGAAAATCCAGAAAATGCTGAGTATAGGGACGCTTTTCTCCAGCAATTCTCAAGAAAAATTGTACCCGCTGTGTTTGATAGTTAAATTGCCATTGTAGTGCTTGTTCTAACACTTCAAAAACTTGCCTTGTGTCAACCGTCACACCAAAAGGGTGTTGAGTTAAAATCATCAATTCATCATTTTTGACGGCGCATTTGACCTGAAAATCTTGACTATCAGGCACTTGAGCTAATAATCTTTCTTGCAAGATGTTGCCTAAAAGTTGTAAATCTTCTTGTTGAATTGTTGCTTCCATAATGCGTTACCGCCACTCTTTCTATATAGTTTTGATTATCGGGACTGAGAATTAGGGACTGGGGACTGGGGACTGGGGACTGGGCAAATTGGCAGTAAGATCTAAACCTTAGCTTGACATCCAATAGAATCAGTTTCTAGCAGAAGGTTAAATTTGTCACGAACAGCACAGTCAAGGGTGATGATTTAGACTTCTATTTTTTTATACAGTTAGATTATAAATTAGACAATCCAATGGCAAAATAAATTTTTTTAGTTAACCAAAATCAAATTCTCTAATTTTCGGTAAGTCATGGAACAGAATTAATTACACAACGTTCCCTGTTCCCTCTCTCAACAAGTGGATTTAATTTTGTCCGACTACTTATTGGACAAAATATCAGATAGCATCAAAGAAAGCGTGTTTGGCTTGTTAATACAAGGTGTGTCTCAATGAATTTATTGGAGTATCAGGTTAAAGAATGGTTTGGTAAAATTGGCATTCCTGTCTTACCATCTCAAAGAATAGACCATCCCACGGATTTAAAACGATTAAAAATTCGTTATCCGATTGTGCTGAAATCTCAGGTACAAGCGGGAGAAAGAGAAAAAGTTGGTGGAGTCAGGATTGTAGAAACTACAATTGATGCGATCGCTGCTGCCCAAAATATATTTAATTTACCAATTTGGGGACAACTGCCAGAGGTATTATTGGCAGAATCTAAATATGATGCCCAAGAGGAATTTTATCTAGCTGTAGTTTTAGATACTACGTTATGCCGTCCCGTGTTGTTGGGTTGCACAGAAGCAAATATCGAATGGGAATCATCAGCAGACAAAATGCAACACATAGTTGTAGAACAAGAATTTTCTCCATTTTATGCCAGACAACTAGCTTTAAAAATGGGTTTACAGGGGGCGTTGATGCAGTCTGTGAGCGATGTTGTTGAGAAATTGTACCAGTTATTTGTCCAAAAAGATTTGGACTTGGTAGAGATTCATCCTTTGGGGGTAAACTCCGCTGGCCAAGTTATGGCTCTCAATGGTAAAGTCAGGGTTAATGAACGGGCAATTAACCGTCATCCTGAAATAACCGATATGGCTGTCAAAATGATTGGTCGTGATCATGGTGATCAGAAAAGAACCGGCTTGTTCGACGGCTTGGATAACTTAGAACTGCGGGGTAAAATCGGTATATTAGGTAATGGTAAAGGTTCTGTGTTAACAACATTAGATGCAGTTGTTAATGCTAGTGGTAAGCCTGGTAAATGTGTCAATTTGCGTCATTCTTTTCTGAATGATCCTCTCTTAACAACTTTTAGCGATCGCCTAGTAAGTAGTTTGAAAAATTTGGCTAATGATCAAAATATTCAAGTTATTCTAATTAACTTTTTAGGAACTATTCCTCAAGTTGATCAACTTCCAGAAATTATTACCAACTTTTTACAATCAAACAACAGCGAAATTACTTCTGAGGTGTCAGCCTTCAATGCTAATAAGAGTCAGCAGCAGTTAGATTTACCTCGGTTAGTCATCCGTTTAGCCGGTTCTGAATTTAATAATGTCAGAGAATATTTAGCCACACTTAAAACCTCTAATAAATCGCTGATAGTTGTAGAAAATTTAGATGAAGCAGTCAAAGAAGCAGTTGGTTTAGCTAAGTTACCTGTGGACAAGAAAGGAATAAGCAAACTGACAACTAACAACTAACAACTGACAAACTATGAACTTAATGCCAGAAAGTAAAGTTTTAATTCAAGGTTTTTGTGAATTTATATCAGCAACTCATATTGCTCAAATGCAAGCTTATGGTACAAATTTAGTAGCTGGTGTTAATCCTGGGTATGGTGGACAGCAAATATATAATCTACCAGTGTTTGATTTAGTGGAGGAGGTTGTTGCTAAATTTGGACAGATTGACACGACAATTATCTGTGTTCAACCTTATCAAGTTTTGGATGCAGCATTAGAAGCGATCGCTTCTAATATCCCCCAAATTATCATTACTACCGCTGGTGTGCCACCGCTGGATATGGTGCAACTACTTCGCAAAACGGAAGCTTGTGAAACTTTAGTTATTGGACCTAATAGTCCGGGAATTATTGTTCCTGGTAAAATTCTCCTGGGTACTCAACCTAGCGAATTTTATATCCCTGGTTCTGTAGGAATAGTTAGTCGTAGCAGTACCCTGACTTATGAAGTCGCATGGGAATTAACAAAGATGGGTTTGGGACAGTCAATTAGTGTTAGTATTGGTAGTGATGCTATTGTCGGCTCGTCATTTCTCCAATGGTTACAAATTCTTGACGAAGATGATACCACAGAAGCAATAGTTTTAATCGGCCAACCGGACGGGGACAGCGAAGAAGCAGCAGCACAATATATTACTGAAGCAATTGATAAACCTGAAATTGCCTATATTGCTGGTAGACACGCACCACCTACACAAAATTGGCAACAAGCTGGAACTTTAGCAACTATAATCGGACGTGCTGCTAATTTTGGCACAGCAGAAAGTAAATTAGCTGCTTTTGCGGCTGAAAAAATTCCTGTTGCTGAAAGTCCTTCTCAAATTCCTAAATTGCTGAAAAATATCTTAATTCCACAGAGTGTAACGACCAAATAACTTTGAAACACAAAAATTAGTATGTATTTATACGATTTTAAAATTTTTTAGTCGTTATACTCATTTTTATGTTCTACCTGGGAATTGATGAAGTGGCAAGTCCACTTCATTTTTACTGTCAAAACCCTGATTTTTCAGTCATTAACTAATTCATCTCGCCATTTTTCGCGTTTTTCTCTCTCTTCACGGACTTCTTCATCTCTTTCGCGGGATCTCACTAATAGCCAAGTTTCCCAAGTTAGGGGTTTTTGTCGTTCTAAATGGTTAATAAATTGCATAATTGATAAATCTGTTTTCAGGGGAGTTTTTAAATCGAACTGCATAGTTTGCAAAATTCTATCATTAGTTTTGAGTAAGCGATCGCTAATTTCTTTCCCTACCTTTAACATCAATTTATTAGTCAATTTCCCGAAAATACCTTTACGTTTATTGGACATTAATAAAATTTGTCCTTGAGTTTTCCCCCCTGTTAATATCCGAGTTGTAAATATTATATGTAAATGGGTAGACTCATTAGTCAAGGAAACTATACTTGTTGTCCCATACCAATAACAAACACTGTAATTAAGAGAATTTTTAAAAAACCGTCGATAAAGATTTAGCCAAAATGACTTCCCATTAATATTTGTAATCGTGTTAAAAATAATCGCATTTTGATTGAGTTCTTGTTTCTCCAAAGCCATTTTTAATGGTAATTTATTAACTAGATTAATTTGTTGAGTATCAATAGTTTGAAGAAGTAAGATATGAGGATGACAATTAATACTAAATTCAGAACCGAGAGAAAAATCAAAATCTTGGTTTTCCCAATCTAAAACAAAAGGTAAAGGTTGTTGAGGAGTTTCCCCAGTCCAAACCCAAATTATTCCATATTGTTCTGCTGCTGGCCAAGTTTTAGCTTTCAGAGATACAGGTTCATCTAAATTAGGAATATCAACACAAATACCTTCTCCATCAAATTTCCACCGATGTAAAACACAGCGTAGTTCATTACCCTCAATTTTACCTTCAGCTAAACTTGTACCCATGTGAGGACAGTAAGCATCTAGAATAACTGCACGTCTATCTTTACCACGATATACGACTAAATCTTTGCCAAAT
>JANMGZ010000232.1:0-3657 GCA_031374905.1 Dolichospermum sp. OTE_70_metabat_362_sub | reverse complement strand
AAACGATATTAGTAACTTACAAACTCTCTGCTTAACTTGTAATCAACAAAAAACTAATAAAATTGACAATCGGTTTCGGCGACATTTTGACAGTTAGTGATATTTAGATCCCCGACTTCTCTAAGAAGTCGGGGATCTGATTCTTATTCTTTCACAGTTTTAAACCACTCAGTTATCCCGTCAGCCAAAGTATTAGCCATTTTCTTCTGTGCTTGGGGATTAACTATCTCCTCAAATTCATCAGGATTACTCATAAAACCTAACTCTAATAATACCGCAGGTGCAGCACTAGGACGAGTCAGAGCTAAATTATTCCAGAAGACTCCATAGGAAGGTTTACGAAGGTTTTTGACTACGTAATTTTGTAAAAATATGGCAACGTTGTGTGATTGAGGATGATACCAAAATGTACCAAAGCCTTTGGTTTTTTCCGCATCACCATTATCTGGTAAAGAGTTATGATGGACAGAAAGAGCAATCGCAGGTTCTTCTTTATTAATTATTACCTGACGTTCAACTAAAGAAACATCCCGATCATCCTCCCTCGTCATCACCACCTTAGCGCCGCGCTTCACCAACTCATCTCGCAGCAATTTAGAAATTACCAAATTCACATCTTTTTCTAAATATCCCGTTGGACCACTAGCACCAGATTCTTTACCACCATGTCCCGGATCAAGTACAATTTTGATGCCAGATAAAGGTAAGCGGTTTCTGTTTCCACTATAGGGTGGATGACGTAAAGTTAAAACTAAAGTTGTATTGTCATACCTCAGTTTATAACCCCACTGTTGGAGATTTTTGAGGTTAAAGGTGTATTTGACTTGTGTAGGGCTTATTTGTTGCCAATCTAGGCGAGAAATCACGGGGTTATCATCTAAGCGAATTGTGTCTGTTTGGGCAATAGTATTGTAAAGGGTGAGAATAAAGGAATTATTTCCTTGTTCGACACTCACCGGCACAGGAGTTTGTAAGGGGAAACGAATTTCTGTCGCTTCAGCTAATTGCCGATAGCCCACACTCCGAATTACTGTCTGTGGTGCGATAGCGAAGCGCTCCGTAGGAATCGCACCTGATATAATTTTAGTTTCCTTGCTATTAATCCAAGCCCCATAGTCTAAGCGCAACCATTCACCTTCTCTTCCCGTAACACTTGCCATAGTCCCTTGTGGCAATGGTGTCAGTCGTGAATAATCTGTACTAGGACCGGTGCGAGCAGTGCCTGATTCTGATGCAATTTCTGCAACTGGTAACTGCGTTGGTGATAGAATTTCAATTTTGCCTAAACCAGTTTGAGTTATTGTTTGATTATTAAATTGTAAATTAAATTGGGGTTTTCCTAAATCAGCAGCATTTGTGACTGTTGTACAACCTTGATATTTGCTAAGACTAGAAAGATTAGGCTGATTTAACCCAGTTAAAACACTCGAATTGGGAGGTAATTGTGCAAGTGAAGGTTGGGGTAAAAGGGCAATGGTTTGATTCACCAGTTTAACCCAGACAGTAGCTTGAGGTGGTGCAACTGCACTAAAACAAATTAATTCTCCTGGTAATCTGGCAATATCAGCCGCAGGAGTCAAGGAATCTTTAGCAAAGCCTAACCCTTGGGGTAACTCAGGTTGACTAGACACTCTAATGATCTTAATCTCTCGTTCTTGATTTTGGTAACGAACTTTAAATATATTTTCTCCTAACTGCAAGGGAAAACTGGGGGAAAAATGCCCGGCTTGACTACGGTTAACGAGTTTACCATTAATTAAAACTTGTCCGTCGGCTGGCGCTGTACCGATAAAAAATATTTTTTCTGTACTGGTTTGATAGTTTGTGGGGGGAAAAACTACTAAAAGAGATTCTTGTGCTAATGCAACGGAGGAGGTAAATAGAAAATTAAATAATACTAATCCTAAGATTTTTTTCATGGACAAACACAGAAGATTTTAGGGTAGGGACTGTGGCACAATGGCCAAGATGAGATTAAACATAAATGATGTACAGGTGGCAGTACATTGGACTCAAATAAAGGATGTGCAGTTATTGGGTAAGATTCATTCTGCATACAAGCCTCCAAAATTGTCTACAGGAATTCTCCTTAGGGAGCAAAATCTATATTTAGAAGTTGCCAGAAATAGAAAATACTATGACTAAGTTTATCTTTGTAACTGGGGGCGTTGTTTCCAGTATTGGTAAAGGCATTGTAGCAGCAAGTCTGGGACGTTTGCTGAAATCACGGGATTATTCGGTTTCGATTCTTAAACTCGATCCCTATATTAACGTTGATCCAGGCACAATGAGTCCTTTTCAGCATGGGGAAGTTTTTGTCACTCAAGATGGTGCAGAAACAGATTTAGACTTGGGACATTACGAACGCTTTACTGATACTTCCATGTCTCGGTTAAACAGTGTTACTACTGGCTTGATTTATCAGTCAGTTATTAATAAGGAACGCCGAGGCGATTATAATGGCGGCACTGTTCAGGTAATTCCTCACATTACCAATGAAATTAAAGAGCGAATTCTCAGAGTTGCCAAAGAAACTAATCCCTCCGCCGTAATTACAGAAATTGGCGGAACGGTGGGTGATATTGAATCACTACCATTTTTAGAAGCAATTCGGCAACTACGAAAGGAAGTAGGAAAGCGTAATGTGTTATATATGCACGTTACTTTATTACCTTGGATTGCTGCTGCGGGAGAAATGAAAACCAAACCGACTCAGCATTCTGTGAAGGAACTGAGATCAATTGGCATTCAACCAGATATTTTAGTATGTCGGAGCGATCGCCCCATTCCTCTCGGCTTGAAACAAAAGTTATCAGAGTTTTGTGATGTCCCTGTAGAATGTGTTATTACCAGCCCAGATGCCCGCAGTATCTATGAAGTCCCAGTAATTTTAGAACGGGAAGGATTAGCAGAACAAGTTCTCGATTTACTGCAAATGCAACAACGCCAACCCAACATGACGCAATGGGAAACAATGGTAGAACGGATGTATAATCCTAAATATACCGTCGAAATTGCTATTGTTGGTAAATATGTGCGGTTAGGTGATGCCTATCTTTCCGTTGTTGAATCTTTACGTCATGCGGCTATTGCTACTCATGGCGATTTGCGGTTACGCTGGATAAACTCAGAAGTTTTGGAAAATGAATCAGCAGAAAAATACCTCTCAGGTGTTGATGGTATCATTGTTCCTGGTGGTTTCGGTAGTCGGGGCATAGACGGAAAAATTGCGGCTATTAAATACGCACGCGATCGCCAAATTCCCTTTTTAGGTTTATGCTTAGGAATGCAGTGTTCTGTGATTGAATGGGCAAGAAATGTCGAAGGCTTATCTAATGCCAACAGTGCCGAATTTGACCCGCATACTGAATATCCTGTTATTAACCTACTACCAGAACAACAGGATGTAGTAGATTTAGGCGGAACAATGCGCTTGGGACTTTATCCTTGTCGGGTACTTCCCAATACCCTAGCTTTCCAACTTTATCAAGAAGAAGTCATTTATGAGCGCCACCGTCACCGTTATGAATTTAACAACGTTTATCGAAGTCAGTTGTTAGATTCGGGTTATTTGGTGAGTGGGACATCTCCTGACGGTAGATTAGTAGAAATCATCGAATATCCCAAACATCCTTTCTTTATCGCTTGTCAATTTCA
>JANMGZ010000228.1:0-6341 GCA_031374905.1 Dolichospermum sp. OTE_70_metabat_362_sub | reverse complement strand
TAATTGCTTTCGCTTGGTCGAGCTTAGGAGAGATAGGTTTAGGTACGATCGGTTTGATGATATCCTACAAAATTAAGGGTTATTCACCTTGGTTCTGGCCTTGGAGTCTCTCACTTGCTAAAACACTTCTAAATGAAAGTTGGCCTTTAATTTTGTCTGGTGTAACTGTCATGATTTACATGAGAATTGACCAGATTATGCTAGGACAAATGGTTGGTGATGAAGCTGTAGGTATTTACTCAGCAGCAACACGTATTTCTGAAGTTTGGTATTTCATTCCCATGGCGATCGTATCTTCAGTATCTCCTGCAATTTATGAGGCTAAAGAGGTAAGTGAATTTCTATACTATGAGCGGATAGGAAAGTTGTTACGCTTGTTATCTTTGCTTTCTATTGTTGTTGCTGTGCCAATGTCATTTCTATCTGGAACCATAATTACAATATTATTTGGTAAAGGCTATGAAGCATCAGGAGCTATCTTGGCAATTCACATTTGGTCTTCTTTATTTGTCTTTATGGGTCTGGCAACCTCATCTTGGTTTATTTCAGAAGGACTAACTCAATTTGCTCTCTACAGGACTATTGTAGGGGCAATTATCAATATAGTTTTAAACACATTGCTGATCCCAGCATATGCTGGAGTTGGTGCAGCTATAGCTACTGTTATATCTCAAGCAGTTGCTTCTTTTTTAAGCAACGCTACTCATCCAAAAACCAGAAAAATATTTAGGCTTCAGGTGAAGTCAATTTTATTCAAGGCTAACTGAGAACTTATAAATTACCTATATATCGACTATTGTTAGATTTTACTATTCTTTAATGAAACTATGAGAGAATTATTACTCTTAATCTGCATTCCGATTCTTTACTTTTACCCAGTTTTATATCCGCCGCTTGCGTGCTTTACTGCTAACTTTTTTATTGATAATAAAAATAAGAAAATTCATTACTTATCACTATCAGCTTTATTAGTATTTTCAGCAGCTGTTATAAGTTCCTTGATAGGAGCAACTATAATACCTAGAAGTGATACTTTGGTATATGTGGAATCATTTAAAAATGCTATTTCATTTGAAATTTCTAGTGATGTACAATTTGAACCACTCTATCAAGTATATGAACATTTTTTAAATATTTTGACGGGTAACAATGAAAAATTATTTTTGTTATTAACTGCCCTAATATTTAATATACTTTCGGTTATAGGTATTTTAAGGATATGCATGAATTTAAATCAACCCAACATATCCTATATAATTATTTCTATATATTTTAGTTTAGTTCAGCCTTCTATGGGTCTTCCACTTTTTTTATTAAGATCCAGCTTATCGCTTTCTATTATGTTAGTAGCTATTAGTTTTTATAAACATAAGCAAATTATATTTTACGTACTAGGAATAATATCTATTTTTATTCATTATGGTAATATTCCCATTTTTTCTTTGTTAATATTTCAGGATTTTTCAACACGATTTAGCCAAATTAATATCTCATCAAGATTATTATCTTTTTTGAAAAAATCTCTATTAATAATATGTTTATTATGTTTTTTGTTAACTATCTTTAATCCTGCTTTTATCACCTCAAGTTTGTTGAATTTGATCATGATATTTGGTCAATCAGGATTATTAGGGTCAAATAAAGCGGAATGGTTTCTTGGTAAAGAAAATGATATATTTATAAATATTTTCAATCCAATTTTTTTCCTACAAATAGGATCAGGTCTGTTATGTAGTTTAAAACTAAACAAAGATTTATCTCTTGAAGCAAATGAGCGAAAATATTTGGCATCTATAAGATTTATTGGCATAGCTCAAATAATAACTATTATGATTACTCTACCATTGTCATTACTGCCAGTTAGATTAGGACTATTTCATTTTCTGTATTTCCCTTTGTGGTTAGTAAATATTCCATTTTTAACAATATCAAATAAGTTCAAAAAATATAGAAAATATTTAATTTTATCTGCTACCATTTTTGTACTTTACTTCACGTTTTATTCTATTCCTATTAGACAATTTCAAGACTACAGGGATTCTAAGATTAACGCAGATATAGTTGTTCTTGAAGGTAAACCCTTAAATTATAAACTAATCCAGTTGATAGAATACTATTTGTAGGATAGTCAAAACAATGGCTATTTAAAATAGCAACCTTTTAATTTTGTAATCAAAACAAGCAAAAATAATTATGAAAACACCAGTTGCATTTATCATATTTAACCGTCCTGACACAACCAAGCAGGTATTTGAAGCCATTCGTGAAGCTAAACCTCCAAAGTTGTTGGTAGTTGCTGATGGATCTCGTTTAGACCGTCCTGGTGAAGAAGAAAAATGTGCTGCTGCGCGGGCGATTATTGACGGTGTGGATTGGGAATGTGAGGTGTTGACTAACTATTCAGATGTTAATTTAGGATGTAAATTAAGAGTTTCCAGTGGATTGGACTGGGTATTTTCTGAGGTTGAAGAAGCTATCATCCTCGAAGATGATTGTCTTCCCCATTCTACTTTCTTTCCTTTTTGTGAAGAACTGCTTGATTACTACCGCAATGATCAGAGAATTATGGCTATTGGCGGGTGCAATTTCCAATTTGGAAGCAATCGTAATGATTATAGTTATTACTTTTCACATTATGCTCATATTTGGGGATGGGCTAGTTGGCGAAGAGCTTGGCAAAATTATGATGTAGATATGAAACTATGGAAAGAAGTCAGGGATTGTGGATTGCTTGAGTCTGTATCAAACGACACTAAATCTTTGAAATATTGGCATAAGATATTTCAGGATACATACAATGGGCTAATTGATACTTGGGATTACCAACTGGCTTTTGCTTTGTGGTCTCAAAATGGACTAACGATTTTGTCAAATTCAAATTTAGTGAGTAATATTGGATTTCGTGAGGATGCAACCCATACTAAAGGAAATAGTAAGGTAGCTAATATGCCCACTGAAGCTATAGATTTTCCTTTAAAACATCCCCCATTTATGATGCGTAATATTCAGGCAGATGAATATACTGAGAAAATTTTTTTTAATTCAAGTTTATTCAATCGCATTAAGGTGAAAATAATGAGTATTATCAAATGAATTGACAAGTTTAATTGAGTTGTTAAGTTTTCTATAAGTTTTCTAAATGTAGTATTTGAATTGAGGATACAGATTCATGTCTGATGAAAAAATAGTTACCGAATGTCCAATTTGTAATTCACAACGAAAAGTTTCTTTCAAAGCTAAAATACTAAATAAATATGAGGTAAATTACCTATCGTGTGAAAAGTGCGGATTCCTGCAAACAGAACAACCATTCTGGCTAGAAGAAGCTTACAGCAATGCTATTGCAGATGCAGATACCGGCTTAGTGGCGAGAAATATTGCGATTTCTAAAAGACTATCTTGTATTCTGTACTCCTTTTTTGATAAAAAAGGCAAGTATTTAGATATGGCCGGTGGGTATGGGATGCTAACAAGACTAATGAGAGATATTGGTTTTGATTTTTATTGGTCTGATTTATATTGCGAAAATATTCTGGCTAAAGGCTTTGAGGCATCTATTACCACCAATCAATTTTGTGCAATCACGGCTTTTGAGGTGTTAGAACACGTTTATGATCCTATTGAATTTATTCAAAAATCCATGAAAGATACAGGTACATCAACAATTATTTTTTCTACAGATTTGTTTCACGGAGATCCACCAAAGCCTGAATCTTGGTGGTATTATACATTTGAAACAGGTCAGCACATTTCTTTCTATCAAGCGAAAACACTCGAATTTATAAGTAATAAGCTATCACTATATTTTTATTCATATAAAAACTTTCATATGCTTACTACTCAGCCCATAATCCAAAAACAACTGTGGGGAATTATGACCGGAAGATTATCTAATTTTTATTATGAATTTATTAGGAAAAATATGCAATCAAAAACTTTTAAAGACTATAATTTTTTAATGAAATCTAATAATTCTTTGTAAATACTTTGTTTAATTTTGATGTTTATCCCAAGTATTTTTTGATTGAATAAAATGGTTAAAATAGTTTACGATTATCAAATTTTTTCTTGGTCAAAATATGGCGGCATTTCTAGGTACATATATGAACTAGCAATTAGAACTGCTCAAGCTAATAACTTTGAAGTGGAAATTGCTGCCGGATTTTATGTTAATAAGTATTTAGAAAAATGTAGCCCAGATTTAGTTAAAGGATGGCAGATACCTGTTATACCAAAGTCATCCAAAATTATAAATGCAATCAATATTGAATTATCTAAACTCTGGTTCAACCAGAGTAAACCTGATATTGTTCATGAAACTTTCTACTCTAGAAAACGCACAGCACCTAATCAATCTAAAACTGTCATCACGGTTTACGACATGATTCACGAAAAGTTTGGCCATTTGATGTCAGAAAGAGACAGGAAATTTAGTCTCATCAAAGCAGAAGCAATTAGACGTGCGGATCATATTATTTGTATATCTCAAAATACAAAGCAGGACTTAATTGATATTTTGGATATAGATCCCAATATAATTTCTACTATCTATCTTGGTTATTCTCTTCAAAACCATGAAAATATGGAAGAAATACCAAAAATATCTGATCCTTATATACTTTATGTTGGCGAAAGGAGATTAGAGTACAAAAATTTCAAAAGATTACTTCAAGCATATACTAGTCGCCGAGTTATTTTTGATAATTTTAAACTAGTGTGCTGTGGTGTAAAACCTTTTTCTGATGATGAGATAACGATGATTAAAAGTTTTGGTGTTGATGATACTCGTGTTATATATGTAGCAGGAGATGATAAAATTTTAGCAAATCTTTATACTTACGCATCTGCATTTGTTTACCCATCTCTTTATGAAGGCTTTGGTATTCCACCTCTAGAAGCAATGTCATTTAGTTGTCCCGTTGTGTGCAGCAATACAAGCTCAATTCCGGAGATAGTTGCAGATGCTGGTGAATATTTTAACCCTTATGAATTAGAAAGCATTGCTGATGCTCTAGAAAGAGTTCTTTCTTCCCAGGAAAGGACTAAACAACTTGTTATTAGAGGCAAAGAAAGAATAAATTATTTTTCGTGGGATACCTGTGCAGAACAAACACAATCAGTATATACTTTACTTTATTAAGTAGTAAACCTATTCTGTAACTTTTCTATAGAGCAATCTATATAAGCTGTATCAGTCAAGGAATACAAGCTATCCTATGACCAAAAATTGGTTGTTGTATTTCTTGTTAGGAAAAAATATGATCATAGCTTCGCTCACTGCAGGCTTTACTTGCTATACAAAAGCTCCAGAATTCAGAAATTGCAAAAGTTTTTGTAAAGTAACAGAGGATAGGTAATATTGTTCGATATTTGAAACACTAATTATTACATCTGAACTAATTATGAAAGTATTGTGTGTTTTTGGAAAGTATCAGTATGGTAATCCTGCTCGTGGAATTAACACTGAATATGCAGCATTTGTACCAGCTTTAGAAAAATTAGGACATGAAGTTGTCCACTTTGAATCGTGGGATATGTCAGGCTATATCAGTTACGCCGAAATGAATAAATCTTTGCTAGAAACAGTTGAACGAGTACAACCTGATGTCATGTTAACCGTTCAAATGCATTATGAAATTTGGTTAGAAACTCTAAAGATTATTCAATCACGGGGAGACGTTGCAACTATTTCCTGGACTACCGATGATTCGTGGAAGTACAGGCAAGTATCGAGATATATTGGCAGTGCTTATCATGCAATGACTACAACATATCCTGAAATGGTGAAAAAATATCATCAGGATAATATTCCAAATGTTTTACTATCTCAATGGGCAGCTAGTTCGGAAACATTTAATGAACCTATTCCATTTGCATCTTGTCGCTATCCGGTTTCTTTTGTAGGCAGATCGTTTGGTAATCGGATTCAACGAATTTATGAATTGCAAAAATATGGTATTGAAGTAGAAACTTTTGGTCATGGTTGGCCATCTGGTTCAGTATCAGGAGAAGAAATACCCCTTATTATGAGAGAATCGGTAATCAGTCTAAATTTTTCTAATTCCATAGGAGAAAATCAAATTAAAGCCAGAACTTTTGAAGTTCCTGGGGCTGGAGGTTTTTTATTAACCGAGTATGCACCTGGACTAGAGAATTATTATGTGTTAGGTAAAGAAATTGAAGTATTTCATGAAATACCTGAATTAATTGAAAAAATAAATTACTACTTAGAACATCCAGAAGAACGAAACGCAATCGCATGGGCTGGATTTGAAAGAACTAAGCGTGAGCATAACTATGAAATTCGCATGAAAGAGGTCTTAGACTTTGCTATAAAATCC
>JANMGZ010000140.1:0-3353 GCA_031374905.1 Dolichospermum sp. OTE_70_metabat_362_sub | reverse complement strand
GAATTGTTGCCGGGGTTGCTTTCAGGCATGAGTGAGGAAATAAAGAGACAGTTTATTGATGGAAGTGTGCAGATTTATCAGGCACTATATGAGGCGTTAATCAGACAAGTTCCTGATTGGGAGTCTGAATTACGGTTAGAGTTGGCGGCTAGTTTAATCAAACTTCCTAGCCATGAGGCTGGTATTGCCCAGGTTAATGCTTCTCTCAAGGTTTGGTTGTCCTATCGAGGGATAGATTGGCAGTTGTCTACGCCTGTTATGCCTTTGTTGGTGGAGGTGGCAAAACCAGAGGATGAATCATATTTTAATTCTCTTTATCAGGTTTGGGAGTTGCTGGGAATTACTGACAGGGTGGATATGGGGAATGCCTATTATCGCCGGGGTGAGGATTTCTATAAGCGGCGTGATTTTGAAGCGGCTTGTCAAGATTTTGAGCGGGCAATTGGTTTGGGTTATGTTAAGGCTGCTGGACGGCGGGAGATTGTTGTTCAGGTGCAGGAATCTATCAAAGATGAGAAACTTAAACTTCTTCGAGAACAAGGAAAAGAACAGGCTTTTCAACAAAAGTTATTAGAAGAACAAAAGTTAACTCTGGCTAAACAAAAGTTATTGGAAGAAAAACAACTACTGGATAAACAAAAGTTATTAGAAGAACAGCAACTATCAAAACTTATAACTTCAAAAGCAGATTTTCGTAAATTAGATCAACTTTTAGCGCAAGAAGACTGGATTAAGCACTTCACAGGATTATAAAGATTTCTTGTCAAAAGATTTTGTATCAGTTTACTAGGCTTGTGGCGTTTCATTACCTGCTAGTCGGGTTCTGGTAGTGCAATTGTAGGGACATAATGTTATTATGTCCTTAAGTTATCTGATTTTAAGAAAGGATTTTACGAATGTTAGAAAAGCTAATTTCACTTTCGGAAACAGAAGACCAAATTTTGCAAAAAATATCTGATAATCTTGGCATTTCCGAAGAAAATTTAATTCGTCAGGTTTTAACTGATTTTTTGGCAAGACAAGCGGATGAACTTAATGAACAAACTTGGTTAGATGCTGTTACAAATAACCCTAGCTTTGCTTTTCTTCATGATCCAGAAGAAGATATTTATACCCTGAAAGATGGACAACCTGTAGCTTGTGAAGGGTAAAATCGTTATCAAACAGCGAATAGCGATATGATAAGAATAGTTATGAGACATATAGATTATGAATACAACTCAAATGCGTAATCAAGTTAAACAAAATATTGATAAATTATCTCCAGAAAAATTAATAGTTATTGATGAATTTTTACGTGATTTACTTAATGATGAAAATGAAGATGCAACAGAGGAATTATTAAAAATTTCTGGGTTTGAATCTGCTTTTGAACAAGCAAAACAACAAGTTAGAGAAGGGAAAGTAAAAGATTGGCGGATGATTAGAGATGACGTATAAAGTTCAATTATCATTAGAGGCAGAAAAAGTTTTTGCTAAAAACAATAAAACTTTAGCGAAAAAACTAGCGAGATGTTTTCAAACACTTGAAGAAAATCCTAGTTTTCATCCTAATATTAAGCCATTAAAAGGTAATTATTCAGGTTATTATCGTTATCGAGTTGGAGATTATCGAGTTGTTTATTCCATTGATGATGAAGTAGTTGTAGTTAATATTATTCTGATCGCTCATCGTAGTAAGATTTATGAGTAAATAGTAGAAATTACACCAATTGGGGAGGTAGTATAATGTCTGAGATTAATTATGCCACAATGTCCAATCAAGCATTACGAGAATACTTTTTAGAACATCGGAATGAACAGTTAGCATTGCAAGCCTATTTAGAAAGACGAAATGAACAACCCAGAAAAGTTATTACAAAAGTGGGTGATTCTGATTTTGATCTTAAAATAGAAAAGGCTATTGAAGAAAAAATAAAACAGCGATCGCCAATCTTGTAGGTTGGGTTGACGGATGTTACCCAACATTTCAAAGGTAAAAATGATAGTAGTGCGATCGCTAAAATCATTTTCAGAATTTAAAACCCAAAACTTAGAATCTCACTATCACAGGAGACAATCTAATGACAATCAGAGAAAGACTCATCCAAGAAATCCACCAAGTCCCTGAAGAAATAGTCGAAGAATTGCTTGATTTTTTATTGTTTACCCAAAATCGAAGAAATCAACAAAAAGAACAAAAAACGCCTAGACCCTACGCCCTTTGTCAGGGAGAGTTTACTGTTCCTGCTGACTTTGATGATCCATTACCCGATGCAATCTTACAGGACTTTGAAAACCCTATATAAAAATCATGCGACTTTTACTCGATACTCATATTTTTCTCTGGTTTTTGAATGGTGATCCTCAACTTTCAAATCAATTTTGTGCAGAGATTAAAGACCCTAACAATAACATATTTTTAAGCGTTGCATCTATTTGGGAAGCCATCATCAAATATCAACTAGGAAAACTTTCCTTTCCTCAATCTCCAGAAATCTATTTAACAAAACAACGTATCCGTCATCAAATTGATAGCCTATCTATTGATGAAGAAAGTGTTGCACAATTAATTAAATTACCACCTCTACATCGTGACCCGTTTGATCGTCTGATAATTTGCCAAGCGATTCAGCATGACTTAACAATTATTACAGTTGATCAAAAAATTCTTCAATATCCTATTATTAATGTTTTAAAGTGAGAATTAAACAAAATGGAAATTACTAAATTATCAAATCAAGGTCAAATAACTATTCCTCAAATATTAAGAGAGCAGTATCATTGGGAAGATGGACAAGAATTAGTAATAATTAATATGGGTGATGGAATTTTATTAAAATCGAAAAAACCTTTTAAAGAAACAACTTTAGATCAAGTTGCAGGTTGCTTGAAATATGAAGAAAAAGCGAAAACAATAGAAGAAATTGCTTTAATGTTAGAATAAAATCACCCCTCTTAGATTTAGCTATGCGTGCGATTGAAACCACTGGTATCCTAAATACCCAAGGGCAAATCAAACTTGATCATCCCATTCCCCAAGCAAAGGACAGGATTGTGCGCGTTATTCTTTTAATGCCAGAAGATGAACTTAATGAACAAACTTGGTTAGATGCTGTTTCCAATAACCCTAGCTTTGCTTTTCTGCACGATCCAGAAGAAGATATTTATACCCTGAAAGATGGACAACCTGTAGCTCATGAAGGGTAAAATTGTTTTAATTCAATTTCCCTTTGATGACTTATCTTCCAGTAAAGTCCGTCCTGCCTATTGTCTCACTAATACGATTGGAGCATATCAACACATTATCTTTGCCCTCATCACCAGCCGTATTCCCAACAATCCCCTTCATACAGATATCATTCTAACACTAG
>JANMGZ010000072.1:0-2932 GCA_031374905.1 Dolichospermum sp. OTE_70_metabat_362_sub | reverse complement strand
GCTCAAACAATGGCAAGAAGAGAGGGGAGAAGGTGACAGCGGACAGGTGACAGGTAACAGGGAATAGAAGAATAAATCCTTACTAATAACTAATAACTAATGACTATGAACATCAGAATTGGTAATGGCTACGATATACATAGATTGGTGAGCGATCGCAATTTGATTTTAGGCGGTATTCACATTCCTCATGAACTCGGCTTGTTAGGGCATAGCGACGCTGATGTCCTCACTCATGCTATTATGGACGCGATGCTAGGGGCTTTATCTTTAGGGGATATTGGCCATTATTTTCCTCCTACAGATCCGCAATGGGCTGGGGCTGATAGTCTTGTATTATTAGATCAAGTTCATCAGCTAATTCGTGAACAAGGTTGGAAAATAGGCAATATTGATTCTGTCGTTGTGGCTGAACGTCCGAAATTAAAACCTCACATTTCTAAAATGCGGGATAAATTAGCAGCAGTTTTAGAAGTAGAACCAAATCAAATTGGTGTCAAAGCTACTACTAATGAAAAACTCGGACCAACTGGCAGAGAAGAAGGTATTTGTGCTTATGCTGTGGTTTTGTTAATAACTGGTGATTAATCAATTTCCATATATTTACATCAAGGAGAAAAAAAGATGCAAGTTATCAACTTCCAGCCCTCTCAAAAATATCGTCCTGATATTATGTTTACAAATAAAGATGAAGAAATTATCTTAGCTGTGGACATAAAAGCTACAAAATTGGTGGATATGAACAGCCAAAATAACAATCAAATTATTATTGCTCAAATTCAAAAATATTTAAGGGATATTCAACAAAATATTCCTTTTGCTATGTTGGTAAACTTAGAAGAAATAAATATTTTTGCATTTACTAATGATTATGAAATCATTAACGAAACTTCCCTAAAAACCCATGATATATTCAGTAAATATGATTCTGAATTTAGTGATAAAATCATATTTGATTTTTATTTAGAAACACTTGTTAAATCTTGGCTCAGAGATTTATCATATCATTGGAACTCAGATACACCACCGGCTCATCATGAATTAGCCAACATTGGCTTATTACCATTATTAGAAGGTGGATACATTTATATTCAAGGAACTACAGGTGCTGATACTTTATATTGAAACCAATTTTTTAATGGCAATTGCCAAAGGAAGAGATTTAGAAGCAAAACAATTACTTCAAAATATCCCTCCATCAATTTGCATAGCTATACCAGCTATTTGTTATGTAGAAGCTATTAACACATATAGAATAAACAAGAAAAATCAATCAGAATTTCAAGCAGAAATGGACAAACAAATTAATGAAGCAATGCGTGATAAAACTTCTATTCATGCAAAATTATTTCTTGTACATTTAGAAAAAGCATATATTGAAAATACACGATTATTAAATGATGTGCAAATTCGGTTCTCTGAAACTATTAATTTACTAACTCAAAATGCAGAAATTATAAATTTCACCAGTAGTATAATTAAGGATATTTCTCAGCACGCTGTTGCTTTAAAGGAAACATTGTTAATTAAAAATGATCTTATAGACAACTTAATATTACAGTGTATTGTATCTCATGCAAATCAGCATCCTCATGATCAAAAAGTGTTTATAAGTGGTAACACTAAAGATTTCGGTAAAAAGGAAGTAAGAGAGATTTTAAATAGTGCAAAAATTAAATATTTTAGTAACACTAAAAACTTTCTAGGTTGGCTAGATTCTCAATTATCCTAAAATTAATATCTGGTAATAAACTATGACATTACAAAAAATACTCAATTTTAAAAAACGCTTTTTATTACTAATAACTATTATTGCATTTACAGCAATAGGAATTACTGCTTGTAACCCAACTCAATTAAAAACTAATGCGGCTCAAATACCGCAATTAGTAACTAGTATTCTTAGTGATCCAAAAACATTTAATGCTGCGCTGAGTTCTGAATCACCAAATATTTTTGGTTACACTTATGAAGGATTATTAACTCAAAATCCTATTGACGGTAAAATAGAAGGAGCATTAGCTCAATCATGGGAAATATCACCAGAAAAAACCAAAATAACCTTTACCATGCGTGAAGGTTTAAAATGGTCAGACGGACAACCATTAACAGTTGATGATGTCGTATTTACCTATAATGATATTTATCTTAATGAAAACATCCCCACAGATACTAGAGATGTTTTGAAAATTGGGAAAGAACGCAAATTACCAACTGTCAAAAAAATAGATAATAGAAGGGTAGAATTTAGTGTACCTGAACCATTTAGACCTTTTTTATTAAATACAGGTGCATCTATTTTACCTGCTCACATTTTAGAAAAATCAGTGAAAACCAAAAATAAAGATGGTAAATTGGAATTTTTAAGTAAATGGGGTGTTGATACTCCTCCCGAAGAAATTATTGTTAATGGCCCTTATAAACTGGAAAGATATGATACGAGTCAACGGGTGATTTTTCGCCGTAACCCCTATTATTGGCGTAAAGATGCTCAAGGTAAACCGCAACCTTATATTCAACGGATAATTTGGCAAATTGTGGAATCAACAGATACTTCTTTACTCCAATTTCGCTCCGGAGATTTAGATACTATTGGTGTTTCCCCTGATTATTTTTCTCTGTTAAAAGTTCAGGAAAAACAAGGGAATTTTAAAATATATAATGGTGGACCGAGTTCTAGCACTTCTTTTATTTCTTTTAATTTAAATAAAGGAAAAAGGAATAACCAATCACTGGTTGATCCTATTAAATCTAAATGGTTTAATAATGTACAATTTCGCCAAGCAGTAGCCTATGCTATTGATAGACAAACCATGTTGAATAACACTTTTCGTGGTTTAGGTACACCTCAAAATTCTCCTATTTCTGTCCAAAGTCCTTATTTTTTATCACCAGAACAAGGTTTAAAGGTTTATAAATACAATCCTGAAAA
>JANMGZ010000040.1:0-1811 GCA_031374905.1 Dolichospermum sp. OTE_70_metabat_362_sub | reverse complement strand
TTTTGGCGAGGGACAATTGAGGATGCGATCGCTGATTATACCCAAAGAGAACCACAAGGAGAATATACGCTTTTAGTAGCAGGAAATCCACCCAGCCAAATCCAACTGACAGAAACAGAACTCAAAGCTGAGTTATTACAGCTTATGCACCAGGGAATTTCCCGTTCCCAAGCTAGTCGTCAGTTAGCAAAAGATACTTCTTTATCTCGTCGCTATCTGTATCAACTAGCTTTGGCAATTGAAATTAATCCTGAATCTGAAATTATGCAGAAACCGGAGTAAAGTTCATTTTCACAATGATATCGTTATAATCCAAATCACCACCATTTGGTAAATCTTCAAAACCAAAGGTATTATTTCCTAACAACCGAATGTGATCAACGCTATCACTATTGACGCCCAAATATGGGAAATAAACTTGAGGATTATTATTAGTATCGCTATCTAAAAGCTGAGATAACGTCCCATTAACGACAATCATGGGAGCAAGAATTGTTCGACCCGTAATAGTAGCAGTCCCCGTTTGGATACCTTGATTAGCCGCAGAAAATTTGATATTTGCACCAGTTTGTGCATCTTTGAGAAGATTGTTCAACGCTGTTTGCAGATAATTAACACGATTAGCTGAAGTTGCTTGTAAATTACCAATTTGTCCATCAGCATTATCAATTTTGTAGAAGTACACTTCGTTATTAAATGCAGCTTCTCGATGAACAGAAAAATCAATTTTTACTTGACTGGTTATATCTCGTAAATCAATAATTTCTCCTTGATTGCCACCTTGTAATCCTGTACCAATCACTAACTTATCATTAGTAGATTGAACTTTTACAACTAAATCCTTGAAATCCGCAACATTTCCAGAACCATCTTCCCAGGAAACAGTAAAACTATCAGTACCCACATCTGTAATCTTTTGGTTTGAAGCATCAGCAAACAATAAATTTGATAATGAAGTTTTACCAGAATTTACAGAATCTATTGTCCCATTTTTAACCAAAAATAGTTTCAAATTATCACCGCTATTAAATTGCAGTAAGCGGTTGAAATCTACACTATTCACCCCATTAGGCAGATTAGAAATAGCAGAAAAAACAACCTTTGCCCTCTTTAAAGCTTCTTGGTTATAATTTGCTGCACCAGGCGCAATACCATTAATGTTACCTTGAGCATCATCAACATTAAATACACCTAATTCATTAATAGAATTAGAATTGCGTTCTACTAAGCTAACTTTGAGCCTAACTTGATCACCTTCACCTTTAATGGGAAAGATATAATTGTTATTAGGAGTTACCAAAGGAATATCATCATTAGCAATTACTCCTTTAGTTGTATTGTTAGTAGAACTGATAATTGATCCAGTTGTGGAATTACTTAAATTGACTGTGAAAGTCTCATCTTTTTCCACCCGTGAATCTTGAGTTGTTTGAACAGTGAATGTTTTAGTAGTTTCTCCCTGTGCAAAAGTCAGAGTTTCATTTTTTGCAGTTAAGTCATTTGCACTAGCTGTGTCATCTGTATTAATAGCTGTAGATACAGTTACACTTTGGTTAGCTTGAGAATTCCCTGTGCGAGTGACAGTGAAATTAATGGCATTTCCTTCTGTTGCAGAAGCAGCAGCAATACTAAATATAGGTGCAGCATCATCATTATTAATTGTTCCTTTGGCTGTAGCATTTGTGGAACTAATGATTGCGCCATTGTTAGGATTGCTTAAACTAACAGTAAAGGTTTCATTCCCTTCAAATAGGCTATCTTGAGTTGTTTGAACAGTGAAGGTTTTGCTAGTTTCTCCTGTGGCAAAAGTC
>JANMGZ010000732.1:0-6491 GCA_031374905.1 Dolichospermum sp. OTE_70_metabat_362_sub | reverse complement strand
GTCACAATTAATGCAGTTCCTGACCTTGGCAGTAATGAAAGTCCTGGGGGAAATCTGATCCGCGATAATGCTCGCTATGATGTGAATAATGCTACTAAAACTAACAGAATTTTAGCTGTTGGTAACGATATCAATGAAAAGCGCATTTTCGGTGCTGTTGATTTTGTTGCTGCTACTGTAACTACTCCTCCTGATAGTAATTCTGGAAATCCTGGAAATACTGCTTTTAAAGATGTGCAAACAGGTTACTGGGCAAAAGCTTATATTGAAGCTCTAGCTTCTCAAAATATTATCGCTGGTTTTCCAGATGGTAGTTTTAAACCCAATGAACCCGTAACTCGCGCTCAATTTGCTGCTATTATCAATAAAGCTTTTAAACCTTCAGCAACTCGTACAGCGATTACTTTTAAAGATGTGAAAAGCAATTATTGGGCTTATAGCGCCATTCAAATTGCTTCTAGTAGTCCGTTCCTATCTGGTTATCCTGACTTCACTTTTAAACCAGAACAACAAATTCCCAGAGTTCAAGCAATAGTTGCTTTAGCTAATGGTTTGGGTTTAACTGCCAATACTCAGACTGTAATCAACGTTTATACTGATGCTGGTCAAATTCCCAGTTATGCACTTAGTTCAGTGGCCGCAGCAACTTCACGGCAATTAGTCATTAACTATCCTAATGTTCAACAACTTGCGCCTGTGCGTCAAGCAACTAGAGCCGAAATTGCCGCATTTGTATATCAAGCATTAGTTAATGCTGGTCGCGCTCAACCCATTGCTTCTCCATATCTGGTAACTGGTAAGTAGGCAGGGGGCAGGGGAATATTTACTATTGCCTTTTGCCTTTTGCCTGTGACCTATTCTTCCTGTTTTCCCATTTCCAGAGAAGTATCATTAGCCCAATTACTCCTAGTTGGATTGCGAAATTAGGCGCTGCTTGTTCAATATCGCGTCCTGCTAGGAGTTGAAAGCAGAAAACGAATGCACCAATAAAACCAGACGCACCGACGCTGATATAAATAAATTGCCGTAACCCACGATAGGGTGCGGCTACTTCGGCTTTGAGGCGCTCATATTGTTGAGGTTTAAGATTTTTTGGAGAATTTGGTTCTATCATAAATAAATTATGTTATAATGTGTGATTGTGTACGCCGATGTGGCTCAGGGGTAGAGCAACTGATTCGTAATCAGTAGGTCGTGAGTTCAAATCTCATCATCGGCTTTAAGTGTCACTTGCTAAATTATTTGACCGCGTTGACAAATTAATTGTCCTTTACGCTCAAAATTAAGATTCTGTTTATTATAAAAATCTATCAGAGTTAAACCCACGACCTACTGATCTTTGAACCCACCTAAATATTTTTTATTATTTTTGCATCAACATCTTTCAAAATCAGTCAACCGATTTTTCCACAGTCTTTCCATTTCAAATATCCGTCCCTAAACTCTGCGCGTAAATTATCTCAATATTGCTACCAAATTCTAATTTATCTAAGGATTCTGTAAAAAACACAAAACCCTTATAGGCTGTCACATATTTGTATATTTTCGTAAAATATCCTTCACTGGTGACAATGACAAGCGGTTCTTCACCTTTGGTGAGAATATCTAAAAAAGCATCTAACTTTACACATACACCAGTACCCCGATGAGTGAAAATACTCCCACCAATAGCAGCAGGTTGAGCAGCCGCGTCACCACTGTAATAACTCATTTGGTGCTAACTTTTACTTATGTTATTGACCTGCTAATTTTAAACTTTTGTCTCCACTACGTGCTGTGAAGTTTGTAACTTTTGGGGTAAACTCCAATCTGGACGCAGTTTAGCTGCTTGGCGTAAATAAATATGATGAATGGGGGTAGAAGTTGGTAAATTGACGTGAATTAGAAAGCGAATGCAGCGCGGTAAACTTCCTTCAACGTGCATTTGTTGAACATCTAACATGGCTACACTATCCCACAAAGGGCGACTGCGAGCGATCGCTGCTGGAAAAATAGCATCTAAATCCTTTGTCACTGAAAAAGTCACACTAATCATATCGTCTGGTTGGAGTTGATTTCTTTGCTCCAATTCATCTAATAATTCTGTCACTGAATCTCGAATTGCTTCTACGCTGTTTTCTGCAACACTTGTTGCACCACGAATTGCTCGCATTTGCCATTCCACTACCAAAATCCTCCTTTTGTATTTGTCAGTTGTCAGTTGTTAGTTGCTTCGCCGTGAGCGTCAGCCGAACGGTCAGTTGTCAGTTGTAATAATTCTTGCCTCTTGCTTCTGGTTACTGAGCGAAGTCGTTAGCGGAGCGTGGCGTTTAGCCATAGTATTGCTTCTTGCCTGTTCCTAATGACCACTGACCCTAACTACTGACTTTCTATGGACGATATAACCACATAGGTAAACCACTTGTAGACAGTTCAAATTCTAACCAATCAATCCCCGCACCAATACTTGATTTAGCTTGACGACTTCCTGGTATAATACGACTCAAAAATGGTTTTCGTTCTTCTAGCGTATAGCAAAGAGTTTTCTCAGGATCAAGTCCTACTAATTCCGCTGTCCACCGTCGTGCATCTTCTTCTGTTCCTATACGGTCTATAACACCTAATTCTAAGGCTTGCTGTCCAGTAAAAATCCGGCCGTCAGCAAAACTTTTTACCTTTTCTACGGTTAATGAACGAGCTTCTGCTACTGTCTCCACAAATTGCTGATAGCTATAATCAATCAATTCTTGCAGAATAGTTTGTTCCGGTTCTGTTAATTCTCGATCAAAAGCTAATATATCTTTGTAGGGTCCTGACTTAATAACTTTAAAAGAAACGCCAATTTTTTCCAGTAGCACTTCTAGGTTGTTTCCTCGCAAAATCACCCCAATACTCCCTGTAATCGTGCCTGGATTCGCCATAATATGTTCTGCTCCCATGCCAATATAAACACCCCCAGAGGCGGAAATATTGCCAAAACTGGCGACAATCTTAGTTTTTTTAGCTAATCTTTTCAGTGCGCTGTAGATTTCTTGGGAGTCTCCCACTGTACCACCAGGACTGTCAATGCGTAGCAGTAAAGCGGGAAATTTACTTTCTTCTACGGTTTTTAGGGATTCTAATACGTGCTTACGGGTTGCACTAGCGATCGCACCGCTAACTTCAATCCGCGCAATTTGTTTCCGAAAGTTGGGCTTAAATGGCCAAATCATGAGCAATCAAATAACTTTTTAATCTTTGTGAATATCTTTAATATAGAACGCCCAGCGTGAAGCTAACAGACTTTACATCTAATCCACTTGGAAATGAAGGATTAGAAATGGCTTTGTGCCTTTTACCTATTACTTACTATACTAGCTAAATCATTATAGAAAAGCTTAAGGAAATTTTTAGATTTTATATGTAGTTTTATTTGATATTTTTAAAGAGAAAGAGCCAAGCATTAAAAAATATTCGCTTTTACTCGATATAAGCATCTAAATTTGTTGTGTCGTACTACCGCACTACACAAGCATTTTGGAAAACAACTACACTATAGAACAGAAGTTTCCAGCACCAAGCCAAGGGCTTTTAACAAAAATAGAACTATTTAATCAACTATGTGTTGAGATTTTCTAACTCATCAATGCTCGTTAGGTTCGTTGTGAACTTTCAAGAATCAGTGCGGAGAATTTGATAGCGATAATAAACGTAAATATCAAACAGCGCCCCAACAAAGCCGCAAGTCAAACTAATTATAAATAGACCATTTAGGGAACTGCCAGTGCCAAAAGTGGCGAGGAAATGTAGAATTTGGATAGAAACAGCCGAAATCATCCCTTGTAACCCAGGAACATAACTAAAAAGGGATAAAACTACCAATAAACCACCAATGAGGAAGACAGGGGCCAGAAAACTAAAAATGGTAGTCAGGATTAAAGAGCGGAAAAAGTTACTAAAAATAGTCATTGTTAGACAGGGTTAGTGGATAACAGAGCATAGATAAATCAGATATTTATCTGCCACTTTCCACAATACTGGCGATCGCTTCCAAACATTCATTTCGTCAAGAATCTTAAGTTTTCATTAAATTGCACGGGTAATAGTTATCCCAAGTACATTTGATATTTTTTAGGTTTAAAATCTCTAAAACCCTCAATTAAGAAGGATTTACATTTCCGCGTGCAGTTCAGTAGAAGTAAAAATACTCGAAAAACTTGCTCAATTTTATGAGACTAGCCGTAAACTAAGTTAATAATTTGCATACTAGTAATGTTGATTCTATTCTCCACTATCCATGACCAATGACCAAATCCAGTTTAGAAACATGGAGTCAGCGATTGCTGTCCGCGATTTTTTTAGGTGGACAAGTCTTATTTCACCTAATCCAAGGCAAAATTCACCGACGTAACACCCTAGAACAATTGGCAATAGTAGGGCCAGACTCCTTCTTTATTGCCTTATTGACAGCTATATTTGTGGGTGCAGTATTTACAATTCAGGTGGCACGGGAGTTCATCAACTTTGGGGCAGGAAACCTTGTTGGTGGAGTATTAGCAGTAGCATTGACGAGAGAACTTAGTCCTGTACTCACAGCAGTAGTTTTAGCAGGACGAGTAGGTTCGGCTTTTGCCGCAGAAATCGGCACAATGAAAGTCACAGAACAAATAGATGCTCTGTTAATGTTAAAGACAGATCCTATTGATTATTTGGTCATTCCCCGGCTTCTGGCTTGCTTCATTATGCTGCCGATTTTAACTTTGCTATCCTTAGTCACAGGAATGTCTGGAGGATTGTTAATAGCTACCCATATTTACAACCTTTCAGATACAGTATTTTTAGATTCAGCGCGTGACTTTCTCGATATATGGGATATTTCCAGCGCCATGATCAAAGCCTGTTGCTTCGGTGTATTAATCGCCATTATCGGTTGTAGTTGGGGTTTAACCACTACCGGAGGTGCTAAAGGTGTAGGACAATCAACTACAACTGCTGTTGTTACTGCCTTATTAGTTATATTTATTAGTAACTTCTTTCTGTCTTGGGTGATGTTTCAAGGTCCAGGTAGCGGATTGGCAAAATAATTTAGAGACAACAGGTAGGAGAGAGTAACTACGAATTACAAATCATAGAAGTAGGAGAAAAGATTTTGAATAGTTCATTGATACCTCAAACCATATCAACAATAGAACTGAAGCCAAGTTACAATATTCCTGTTGTTTTAGTTGTGGGCGCTATCCCCATGCTGTTGATACAACCTTGGCTAGGAGGGATATTGGCACTATTGGGTTTATTTTTGATGTTGCAAGCTGTAACCCTGCGGTTTCAATTTACTGCTACTGATTTTGATCTTTATAGAGGAGAAAAGTTAATTAAGCGTTTTCCTTACCAAGAATGGCAAAACTGGCGGATATTCTGGAATCCGGTTCCCATTTTGTTTTATTTTAAGGAAGTTAACAGTATTCACTTTTTGCCAATTTTATTTGACCCCAAAACCTTAAAATCTTGTTTAGAAGAACGTTGTCCCCGGATTGATGAGGTTTTGTAGTTTATATTTTGGATCATGGAAAATTTGGCGCTGCATGAATTGTGTTTCGCGCAGAGGCGCAAAGGAGCAAAGGCGCAAAGGTAAGAGTTTTGATAGTGTGGTGTAAGCCAGAAATTAAAGTAAGAGAATTTCATACCTGAATTCAGCAAGACCGAAAATTTAGATTATTATTTATGAACCCAGAGGAATCTCAAACTCCAGAACCACAAACTTCAGAACCAATAGATGAATGGTTGGAACAAATTGAAGTACAACCAACTACAGATGAACTACCAGAAAACCCATCTGCTGATTTAGAATTAGAGGCTGAAGCATCTACACAGGAATTCCCTATCATTGAAGCAGAAGCACAACGTTTTCTAGATGAGTCAAAATCAATAGAAATAATGCCCCTAAAATCGGCAGATTCACTATATACGGAAGCAGCACAAAGAGTAACCCAGTTAGAGCAAAAGTCAGCAGACATAAAAGCAGAAATTGCCCAATTGGAAAATACTTATCAAACTCTTCAGACGCAAGTAAGTGTAACTCAAACCGCACTTTCGCAAGTTGTCCAAGACTCGTTATCACAGTTAGAACAACGCAAACAAGCTTTACAAATTTCTGTAGAACAATTAGAACGTCGTCAAGAACGGATTCGCAATGAAATGCGGACTACCTTTGCTGGCACATCTCAAGATATAGCAATTCGGGTACAGGGTTTTAAGGACTATCTCACGGGCAGTTTACAGGATTTAGCATCAGCAGCAGAACAAATGCAACTTGTACAACCTGTCAAGGAACGGGAAAAACCACCACAGCGAGAAGCAAAACCTGTTAAAGAACAATTAGAAACCCCACAACTTAGCCAACAGCAATTTCAGGATACTACTAAAAAAATCCGCCGCTTACTTGATCAATACCGCAACCAACCAGACTATTATGGTCCACCTTGGCAGTTACGCCGGACTTTTGAACCAATTCATGCAGAAAAAATTTCCAATTG
>JANMGZ010000727.1:0-3573 GCA_031374905.1 Dolichospermum sp. OTE_70_metabat_362_sub | reverse complement strand
TAAGTTACCATCTGGTAAATAGAAGGTATCCTGCATATCACGGGCTGGATGATCTGGGGGCGTGTTAAGAGCCTCGAAATTGTAGTAATCTGTTTCCATTTCTGATCCTTGGGCAACAGTATAACCCATGCCGACAAAGATATCTAGGGTTTGGTCAATAATGCCATTGAGGGGATGAATCCGACCTTGGGGACGGTAAATACCCGGCATTGTGACATCTATTGTTTCAGCCTCTAGCTGTGCCTGAATTTGAGCAGATTCTAAGGATGTGCGTTGCTGGTCTAGACTGTTTTGGATGGCTTCTTTCACAGTGTTAGCGATCGCCCCAATCTTAGGACGTTCTTCCGCGCTCATTTGCCCCATACTTCGCAATAATGCCCCCAATTGCCCTTTTTTACCCAAATAGCTCACTCGGAGTTCTTCTAGGCGTTCTAGGCTATCAGCAGATGCGATCGCTGTTTCTCCTTCTTGGCGTAGTGTTAAAAGTTGATCCTCTAAATTGTTAGTCATTAGTCATTAGTCATTGGTTATTAGTCATTAGTTTATAGCAGGGAATAGGGGACAGGGAATTTTCTTGTTAGAGTCAACTTTAGTGAATAATATTTTTTTGCCTGCTGTGATAACAAACACTGACAACTAGTCCTAAACTAATGACTAATGACAAATGACTAATGACAAATGAAATTACTAATTAGTAACGATGATGGGATTTCCGCCTTGGGTATTCGGACCTTAGCCAACACCTTAGCAGCAGCGGGTCATGAAGTGACAGTAGTTTGTCCAGATCGAGAGCGATCGGCAACTGGACACGGATTAACCTTACTACAACCAATTCGCGCCGAAATAGTGGAATCAATCTTTCATCCTGAGATTAAAGCTTGGGCTTGTGATGGTACACCTTCAGATTGTGTAAAATTGGCATTGTGGGCTTTATTGGATTCTCCTCCCGACTTAGTGCTATCTGGAATAAACCAAGGTGCAAATTTGGGGACAGAAATCCTGTATTCTGGTACTGTTTCGGCCGCCATGGAAGGTTTAATTGAAGGTATTCCCAGTATCGCTTTTAGTTTAACCAGTCACACTCATAAAGACTTTCAGCCAGCAGCCAAATTTGCCGAAGTCCTAGTTGCTAAAATTGCTGCCCAACCTTTGCCAGAGTTAATGTTACTTAACGTCAACGTTCCCCCCTTATCCTGGGAAGAAATTGCTGGTGTCAGTTTCACAAGACAAGGCGTAAGACGCTACGTGGATGTTTTTGATCAGCGAACTGATCCTAGAGGTAAAACTTATTACTGGTTAACTGGAGAGGTAATAGAGGATGTAGAACCACCAATGGAGTTAAATTTACCAAATCACATTCCCCTTGATGTTCATGCTATTCAGAAGAAATACATCAGTATTACTCCCTTGCAATATAATCTGACTTATGGGCATGGACTTAATCAGCTATCTACATGGGAATTGACACTCCCGCCAATTTAGTTAGGTTTATCCAATCCAGAAAAATTTATTTTCAGTGACTTTACTGAATTTTACCAGCCATTACTTAAATAAGTGTAGTAACCTATATACAGTAAGATATATGCAAAAAACAGCTATAACAGCTATATAATAATTGCTGATTCTAACTAAACTTTGGTTAGATTAACTCCCTTTTCTGCAAAAGCACGGGCAATTTTCCCGCCTCGAAATGTTGTTTTAATCAATAAAATTGGTAAAACAGCATACACTTAAACCAATAACAAGAAGTTGTTTGTTTTCATTATTCCCTTACTTAGTCCAGCCAACAATACCCATGTCTAGGATAGAAAACCAATTTAATGTGCAATTTTGGGGCGTTAGGGGCAGCATCCCCAGTCCAGGCTTAGATACTGTCCGCTACGGAGGTAATACTCCTTGCATCTCCATGCAAGTAGGCGGTAAACGACTAATTTTTGATGCGGGTACAGGATTACACGTTTTAGGAAAATCCTTATTGTCGCAAATGCCAGTAGAGGGTCATTTATTTTTTACCCATTCCCACTGGGATCATATTCAAGGATTTCCCTTTTTTACGCCAGCTTTTATTAGTGGTAACAAATTCCATATTTATGGAGCGATCGCCCCAGATGGTTCAACCATAGAACAGCGGTTAAATGACCAAATGCTGCATCCTAACTTCCCTGTACCTTTACAGATTATGCAGTCTAATTTAACCTTTCACAACGTGGAAATCGGAAAATCTATCCATATTGACGACATTATTATAGAAACTGCTCATTTAAATCATCCCGGTGAAGCCGTAGGATATCGAGTTAATTGGCGTGGTGGTGTGGCTGTCTATATTACTGATACTGAACATTTTCCTGATCATTTAGACGAAAATGTATTATGGTTATCTCGCAATGCTGACGTACTAATTTATGATTCTACATATTCTGATGAAGAATACAGTAACCCCAAATCCCCGAAAATTGGTTGGGGACATTCTACTTGGCAAGAAGCCATAAAAATTGCTAAAGCTGCCAATGTTAAAACCTTAGTCATTTACCATCATGATCCAGCCCATAATGATGATTATTTAGATCGCGTAGGTGAAGAAGCTTGTGCAAGTTTTTCCGGTGCGATTATGGCTAAGGAAGGATTAGTTATACCAGTTATTATAAATGATGATAAATCATAATTTTTTTCGGTAGTGATCTGGCAGTAGTGGCAAAACCAATTACCTATATAGCAAAAGTTGTATAGAATATTTGCTAATATTGATATTGGTTAAATAAGGATAAAAATTCTGATGTTTTATTGGCATATTTTATATACACTAATTCAAGTTCTGTAACTTATTTTTATAATTCTCAGACTCTTACAATAGTATTTAATTCATGAAGTTAGCCGATATTCTCAAAGATTCAAATTACAAGTAAAACAGAATAAATCTCTCAAAGCCTTAATCGAAGAAATGGAAGATGAGGTACTCGCCAATGCTGGAGTAGATGTCTTTGAGGAACTATTTAAACTAATTTTTACTAAACTTTATGATGAGTGGTATTCTGGTCAAGGAAACCGCCGCACAACTTGTTTAATGGAGTTTCGGAACACAGGACAAACAGAAGCCGCACTCGAAACTAAAATTTAAGATTTATTTGATAAAGCTAAGAAAAAATGGGAAGGAGTATTTAGTGAAGATGCGAAAATTAGCGTTTCTCCTTCTCATTTATCTGTTTGTGTATCTTCTTTAGAAAAAGCCATTGAAACCGATGAAGCAACAGCTACAGATTGGATAAATCAACAATTGGAAATATTAGGAATTGATCTAAATGAACACGGTGCGTTAATGAAATCGTAACACACCGCTTTTTATTAAAATTTAACTGTCTGAATCAGGATATCCAGGATTTAAGGATTAACAGGATAATACTTATAATAGTTGGGTTTGGTATTGTGGAAGGTTTGGATTAGTATGATTTATGAGGGTGTAATTTAGTATTTATTCAAACCTTCCACAATACCAAACCCAACTATTATAAGTATTATCCTGTTAATCCTTAAATCCTGGATATCCTGATTCAGACAGTTAAATTTTAATAAAAATCG
>JANMGZ010000719.1:0-1828 GCA_031374905.1 Dolichospermum sp. OTE_70_metabat_362_sub | reverse complement strand
TAAGCAGATCAGGAGAAATTAACCGGCGCACTTCTACCATAGTTGATGCGGGTTTAATATGTTTAAAAAATTCTTTCAACGGCTCAAGTTTAAGATGATGGCCAAGCAGCTTCGCCGCCCCCACGGAATAATGGGCGATAAAGTTGGAAGTATGATGAATAAGGCCAATGAATCCTTATATGACTTTACATTGGATGTAATGCAGCCAGCCAACAATGATGCGATCCTTGAAATTGGTTTTGGTAATGGCAAATTCTTTAATAAGATATTTTCAAAAGCTGAAGGATTGAAAGTAATAGGGCTTGATTTTTCTGAAACCATGTTCAATACAGCAAAAGAAAACAATAAAGAAGCCATCGCAAATGGAAAGCTAACACTTCAACTCGGCAGCAGCGATAAACTTCCTTTTCCGGACAATAATTTTGATAAAATTTTTTGTATCAATGTTATTTACTTCTGGGATGAGCCAACATTGCATTTGAGAGAACTGAACCGGGTACTAAAACCCGCCGGCCGATTTTATGCTACTGTCCGCACCAAAGAAAGCATGTTGAAAATGCCTTTTACCAAATATGGGTTCTCTTTCTATGATACAGAGAATTGGAAAGCATCATTAAATGAAACCAGTTTAACATTTATAGAAGAAAAACCGTTGAATGAGCCTCCTATAGAATATGAAGGGAATAAAGTGTCAGTACAATCAGTATGTACGGTAGCGGAAAAGAAAATATTATAACTGAATACAGCTGTGCGTAAAATCGATAACTCTTTTCTCTGCGGTCTACTCTGCTTGTAAATTATAAATGACTTAATATCTCTTTCACACTGGGCCTTTTCTTATAATCTGGCTCAAAAAAACGATAAATAACTGTTGATTCTTTATCTATAATATAAATAGCCGGAACAGGCAGGTTTTTCCCATTATCACCATTAATTTTTTCAATATCTAATCCGGAGTTGCGGTAGCGGGTAACTACATTCTCCTCCATTTCATATTCTACATCATAAGCTTTCATAATTTTCATTCCTTCATCATATAGTATAGAATAGTCCGCTTTTGTTTTCTCAATTGTTTTGGAAATATTCTCGGGCTTTTCAGGTGATACGGCAATAAGCGTTGCTCCTTTATCTTTTATCAGTTGCAACGAATCCTGCAACCTTGACAACTCTTTATTGCAATAAGGACACCAATAGCCACGATAAAATACCACCACAACCTTACCTTGCTTTAACAGGTCTTTTAATTTTATGTCCTTTCCGTTTTGATCTTTTGCTTTAAAATCAGGTGCTTTAGATGCAAGGAATAATCCTTCCGGTGCCTGCTGGGCATACAGAAAACCGGTACAGATTAACATAAAGGCTGCAAAAAGTATTTTTGGCATAGTAAAATTTTGATATTTAAAAGTAAAATATACTTACGTAAGCAGAAGTCAGGAAGATGACGATTAACATAAGTTTATTTTTTTCCTTACTTTTGCTTATAATAATAACATAATCCAATAAAACAAGGGCAGATGTCTAACAGCAGCCACAAAGAAAGGTATTTTACCAAGCTCCTTATAGGATTTGCTTCTTTAATAGGATGCACTTTAATAACCTTTTATGCCATTTTTGAAGTTAATAAAGATAGCAACCCTAACTGGTACTTCTGGGCCATATTTGCCGCCTTCCTGCTTTGCAGCGGTGTTTTCTTTTGCTTATCTGCCTTTGTACATAAAGTAAAATCTGAGTTCAGCAGAAGACAACAACAACGGGAACAACAAAAATCCAAAGTAGCTCAAGTCTGATTAGTCCAAGCTTTTACGAACATAAAGTAAACTGCTCCCAG
>JANMGZ010000695.1:0-3538 GCA_031374905.1 Dolichospermum sp. OTE_70_metabat_362_sub | reverse complement strand
CCGCAAGGGAGAAGTTGCTGGAAAGATTCAGGCTACCTACATCTACTGTTAAAGAACATATTCAAACTGTGTTGCAGAGGGATGAACTTTTTGGTGAAGAGTTTATTTCTAATCATCAGGTGTTGCGCGAACTGCTTGGGGTAATGTTGACAGAAAAAGATTGGGAAATGATTGCTTCAGTTGCGGCGGATTCGTTGAAACAGCAAATTATGCAACAGGTTTTGGTTGAGAGGATTTTAGTATAACTAATAACTCAATATTTGACCTATTATTAAGCATTTATAAATTTTGTTTTTTCTTTCTGAAAAATTACTGAGGCTACAGGTCTGTCCTACACCTTTTTGATATAATACTTTTATACTATACTAGAAATTGTAAAAGCTATTTGACATATACCGAAAGGAGATAATAAATATATGGCAAAGAATACAGGTAACGGTTATCGCCGTGGTGCTGTGGACAAACGCAGCCAAACTTACAACTTACAACCTTGTAACCGAACAATGGGTAAAGCGTAATGCTGAAACTGGACAGTTTATGGACGTAAAGCAGAATGGTGAATCTTTTAAGGGTGTTCGTAAGGAAGACTAATGCTAAATTGCGTCCAGTGTGGAGACTGAACGCAAATCGGTAATTAATTGTATTAGTTTTGGTCTATTGAAGGGGTAGTGTTGTACTCGTTATCTACTCCTTCAGTTTCCTCTATTATGTTCGTCTTCAGCTTCAAACTCAAGCTTCAAAATTTAGACCATTATTTAGATTTGGCAGTGCATCACGGGAAATTAATAAGTAATCAATTTTATTTTTGTAAGTTAAAAATTAACTATGATTCCATCAAAGTGGGTTGATGCAACAGATTTGATTAAATGGGCAGATAGACTAGATGCTCGCGCACGACTTCCCCAATTATTACGTTTACTAATTCATGCTACAGTTCAGCACCCTCGACGTGTTAGTTTTCCATCGGGTGAGAGTATTCAAATGGGGGGATGGGATGGCATTGTGGACGCACCTGAAGGTAATAGTTTTGTTCCCGATGGCTATTCGGTATGGGAACTTGGAGTTAACAAAGATGTTAAGGGGAAAGCAGATGATGATTATGATAAACGTGCTAAGAATCCTCTGGAATTGAATCCTGCTGAAACCACTTTTGTTTTTGTTACTCCCCGAAGATGGGCTAATAAGGATGAGTGGGAGAGGAATAGGAAAAGTGAGGGAATATGGGCTGATGTACGAGTTTATGATGCTGATGATTTAGAACAATGGTTAGAACTAGCACCTGCGGTTCATGCTTGGTTAGCTAAGTTAATCGGAAAATGGCAAGAAGAAGCTCAGGATATTAGTAGCTTCTGGGATGAGTGGAAAAACTCTACTTCACCAGCAATGAGTACACAGTTACATCTTGTAGGTAGAGAGAAAGAAGTTGAAGAAATATATAGTTGGTTGCAGAGAGAAACATCAAAGCATACCATCCAAGCGGATACCCGTGAAGAAGTAATTGCTCTTTTGGCTGCGGTTATTCATCAAATGCCAGAGGAGCAAAGTATCAAGTATTTATCTCGGTGCATTATTGTTAAAAGCGAGTCCTCATTGCGGTATTTTGCTAGTACCCAAGAATCATTAATCTTAATACCAGATTTTGATCAACCAAAATTTTTACCAAGAGAGCATCATATTCTCATCCCCCTTGGTAAAGAAATTAATCCTGCTAAAGATGGATCTGTACTTTCTCGTCCTAGTAAAACGGATTTTAAGCAGGCTTTGGTAGATATGGGGATATCAGAAGAACGAGCTTATAAATTAACTAAAGATTCAAAGAAAAATATTAACGTTTTACGGCGGTTAATTGCAGACGCACCGGAAATACATACTCCTAATTGGGCAAAACCAGAAAATGCACGAGCTTTAATTCCGATTTTACTCGCTGGAGCATGGGACGATTCAAAAAAAGGGGATAGAGAGGCGATCTCTAAACTAGCTGGCAAACCCTATGCAGAAGTTATAGCAGATATGTCACGTTGGAAAGAGAGTTCTGACCCTCCTATTCGACAAGTGGGCAGTGTTTGGCAGCTAATTTCTCGTGAAGATTCATGGTATCTTTTATCACGATTCATTGTCCGGGACGACCTAGAATCATTTAAAAACGTTACACTTTCGGTTTTAGGAATCATTGATCCACAATACGAGCTACCCTTAAACCAAAGATTTGCCGCCAGCATATATGGTAAAGAGTTACCAAACTCAGGCTTTCTTAGAAAGGGACTGGCAGAAACTTTAGCAATTTTAGCAACAAGTGGGCTACCATCGGAAACTCAAGATACAAAGCCTGTTCAAGAAAGAGTCTCTGGAATTATATATCAGTTGTTAAATTCCAATGTTGACTGGCAGATTTGGGCATCACTGGCATATTTTTTACCCACATTGGCTGAAGCAGCACCAGAAGTTTTTTTGGAAGCTGTTGACAATGCGTTAACAGGAGATAATCCCATTTTAATGCAACTCTTTTTACAAGAGGGAGATTTTGGTCATAGTCCTCATACTGGGTTGCTTTGGGCTTTGGAAGCGCTTGTTTGGGAAGCACAATATCTGTCACAAGTTACGCTGATTCTTGGGAAGCTTTCTAGGCTCGATCCTGGTGGAAAAATACTCAATCGTCCGTTTCGTAGCTTATGTGAAATTTTTCTATGCTGGAACCCTCAAACACCAGCTAACTTAGCTCAACGCTTGCGGGTTATTGATACACTTATTAAGCGTGAACCAAATATTGCATGGCAACTTCTTTGTAACTTACTTCCAGAAATTAGTGGTGGTACTTCACACCCAATTTATAAACCTCATTGGCGAGATTGGAATGCAGATTATACCCCAAAATTAACTTTAGCTGAATACTGGAAGAATGTAGATGCTGTTATGCAGCGAGTCCTTTCTAATATGGGGGCTGATCATAAAAGATTGTGTAATGTAATTAAGAAAATAGAATCTCTTCCATCTCAATTACAAGAGAAAAGTTTCAATAATCTACAAGCAGTAGATACTACGAATATTCAAGAAAAAGACTTAGCAATAATCTGTGACACTCTTAGAGAAATCATTCATAAACACAAAGAATTTTCATATACTAAGTGGGCATTACCCCCAGAGTCAGTTGAGAAATTTTACTCACTCTACCAAAAATTTGAACCCCAAAATATAATATATCGTTATGCCTGCTTATTCTCCGTTAACCCTAATTTCCTATATCGTATTCACAAAAAAAACGATTGGGAAACAAGACGTAAAAAAATTAAGCAAGCTCAAATGACAGCAGCAAGAAAAATTTACTTTCAAGCTGATATAAATATTTTTTTAGAAATGGCAGAATTAGTTAAAGAGACTGGTTTACTAGGTGCTGCAATTGGCAACATAGAAGAAATTCCTGAAGAATCTGAAACTAACTTACTAACTAAAACTCTAGGAAATGATAACCATAACCTCTACAATCTTGGAGTAGGATTTCTAAGCGACGACGTACAAATCCTACTCCAAGATTGTAGAGGTT
>JANMGZ010000682.1:0-2424 GCA_031374905.1 Dolichospermum sp. OTE_70_metabat_362_sub | reverse complement strand
CTCACACCCAAAATATTCATGATCATCCTTTTGTGAGTGTGCTATTTATTGATGATGAAGTTAAAACTAAACAAATTTTTGTCCGTCGGCGGTTAAATTTTGATTGTACCGCAAGTTTAATAGAAAGGGAAACTGAAAAATGGCAGGAAGTTGTTGATAAATTTCAGCTTTGTTTTGGAGAATTGATTACGACATTACGCAGTTTATCAGATTTTAGGATTTTGCAACTTACACCCAATACAGGACGTTTTGTAATTGGGTTTGGGGCTGCTTATAATATTAGTAGTGATAATATAAATCAGCTTGTCGAAATTACCAAGGATTCACTTTCATAATTATGCTGCAATTTCAACCTCCTGGCTTTGGTCGTAAATTCATTCATACCTCTTTGGGGTCAATGGTTTACTATACCCAAGTTAGCAATCCTTGGAAAAATGCCAAAGATCAAGATTTACCCCCATTATTATTTCTACATAATTTTGGTGGTGGTGCGTCTGCTTATGAATGGTCGAAAATTTACCCAGCTTATGCGTCACAATATCGAATTTTAGCCCCCGATTTAATTGGGTGGGGAAAATCTGCTCACCCCGTGCGAGATTATCAAATTCAAGATTATTTAACGACGATTCTTGAGTTTATTACTCAAACCTGTAATCAACCTGTAACTGTAGTAGCATCTTCTTTAACTGCGGCTTTAACTATTCGTCTTGCTGTTACTTATCCCGATTTATTCAAAGCTTTGTTTTTAGTTTGTCCTTCTGGTTTCAATGATTTTGGAGAAGGTGCAGGAAGGAGATTACCACTTTCTTTAATTAATACACCATTACTAGATAATTTAATTTATGCTTTAGGTGCAGAAAATGAAATTGCAGTCAGGAATTTTTTGCAAAGTTTCCTTTTTGCAAAACCAGAAAGAGTGACTCAAGAAATGGTAGATGCTTATCTAAGTTCTGCACAACAATATCAAGCCAAGTTTGCAGCTTTATCATTTTTACGCGGAAACTTGTATTTTGATTTGAGTTTATATATTCAGCAACTTCAAGTTCCCACTGTCATGTTGTGGGGTGAAAAAGCACAATTTACAAATATGCAATTAGGACGAAGGTTAGCCAATTTAAATCCTGGTGCAATTAAAAGTTTTCAAGAAATACCCGACGCGGGAATTATTCCCCATTTAGAAATACCAGCAGTTGTCATAGGAATATTACAAAAATACAACAAAGCTGGAGAATTAAGAATATAAATTACTTCTGAGAATTTACCGAACATTACAAGCTTTTCGTTCACTATCATCTTCAGGATATTGCCAAGAATAAGCAAAATGACTAACACCCTTAATTTGAGGAGATAATTGACGAAGGGCTTGCATTTGCACCTCCAAAGATGGACGATTACTAATGGATTCTCCCCACTTACCAGCTAAAGCCGGAATGACTTTTGTCCCTGGTTGCGCCATCTTTAAAACCTGTCGGACTTGCGCCACAATGCAACTAGCATTACTGCAATTTGCATAGGACATGGGATGCCATTCTAAGGTACTGGGGAACTTATCCCAAGGTTGCAAACGGGAATCATACCCTTGTCCTACAGCTTGATTACCTTCGGGGAAAAATACCACTCCAGCAGGAATACCCTTTTGTTTTGCTGGATAACTTGCTAAAGCCACAAAATCTAAAATACCTTGCATAGCGTGAGCAACAGAGAGTAACCACAAATCCAATTGCAAAACCCGCTGTTTTTCCTGTAGAGAAGGCAAAGATTTCTGCTTTTTGGGGGGAATACGCCCTTCCCATAATGGTTCATCTTCTTGAGGATAGCGTTTATCAACTTCGCCTATATCGCCCGCGCTAACATATCCCCTCGTCAGGAAGCGCCGAATTAGTTCTAAACCTTTAGAATTTTGAGCGCGACGAAATAAGACTTCTTGGGTAGCAGGAGTAAATAGCCATAAATCATGAACTTTAGTAGCAATAGAATCACTACCAGTCTGACGGGGATAGCGAACATAGTCGAAAAGAATACCATCGGGACGACGACTTACTACCTCCTGCACCATGCGGTAGTAATCAGTTTTCGCCTGGGTGTTATAGGGATCAATGAAGACTTGGGGCCCATCTTCTACTACGGATAAACTGGTTTGATTTTTGCCATTACGAGCGATCGCATTTTGTCTATCTGGACGTTTAGCATAGCTATAACCAAAGTTATTCGTAAACATCCAAGCATAAACTTTTAAACCCCGTTGTTTCCCTTTTTTAATTGCTAATGCCAATAAATCAAATTTTTCTGCACCAGGGGTGCGAACTACCGCAGGCCAAACAGTTGGATTAGTTGCTGCTGGTAAGAGTACCCGTCCATCATAAAATACTTCTAAATAAATTTGGTTATAACCTTGGTTGACAATTCGATCCATTACTTGATCAA
>JANMGZ010000664.1:0-4875 GCA_031374905.1 Dolichospermum sp. OTE_70_metabat_362_sub | reverse complement strand
TTCATGTCCTCTCGTGGTGGTGTGGCGTTGCGTCCTGGAGATGGTATCATTCACTCCTGGTTAAACCGGATGTTATTACCCGACACAGTGGGAACCGGTGGAGATTCCCATACCCGTTTCCCGTTAGGAATATCCTTCCCTGCTGGCTCTGGTTTAGTGGCGTTTGCGGGGGCTTTGGGTGTCATGCCTTTGGATATGCCCGAATCAGTTTTGGTGAGATTTACAGGGGAATTACAACCAGGAATAACTCTGCGAGATGTTGTTAACGCTATACCTTATGTTGCCATGCAAAAAGGTTTGTTAACAGCAGATAAGCAGAACAAGAAAAATGTTTTCTCTGGCAAGATTTTGGAAATTGAAGGTTTACCAAATTTGAAAGTTGAACAAGCTTTTGAATTAACCGACGCTTCCGCAGAACGTTCTTGTGCTGGTTGTACAATTAAGTTGAGTGAAGAAACAATTGCGGAATATTTGCGTTCCAATATTGCCCTGTTAAAAAATATGGTAGCACGGGGTTATAGTGATGCCAGAACCATGATGCGTCGAGTAGCCAAAATGCAAGAATGGTTGGACAATCCTGTATTATTATCGGCTGACGCTGATGCAGAATATGCAGAAATAATTGAAATTGATTTAAGCCAAATCAAAGAACCAATTGTAGCTGCTCCCAATGATCCAGATAATGTTAAATTATTATCGGAAGTTGCTAATGATCCTGTACAAGAAGTTTTTGTGGGTTCTTGTATGACAAATATCGGACATTATCGGGCAACTGCGAAGGTTTTGGAAGGTGCAGGTGAGGTGAAAGCACGGTTATGGATTGCGCCCCCAACTCGCATGGATGAACACCAATTAAAGGCGGAAGGTGTTTATGATGTTTTCGTAGCTGCAAAGGCGAGAACTGAGATTCCAGGATGCAGTTTATGTATGGGAAATCAGGCGCGAGTTGATGATAATACAACTGTGTTTTCTACCTCGACTCGTAACTTCAATAATCGCATGGGTAAAGGCGCTCAAGTGTATTTAGGTTCGGCGGAATTAGCAGCAGTTTGTGCGTTGTTGGGAAGACTTCCTAATGTGCAGGAATATTTGGATATTGTGGCAGAGAGAATTCATCCTTTTGCTGATGATTTGTATCGCTATTTGAATTTTGATCAAATTGCCGGTTTTCAAGATGAGGGTAGGGTGATTAGTAAGGAGGAGCAGGCGGCTTTGGTATAATGTAATTGGGGTGAGTCTTGATGGCTCACCTGAATATGTTATAATTTATATTTTATGGGAAAGAGTCATTTTAAGAAAGCAATATCATCTTTGGAATCTCGTATTGCTGAACACAAAGAAAAAATTAGACTAGAATTAGAGAAGGAGTTTCCAGATCCAGGTTTGATTAATCATTGGGAAAAGGAAATCAGAGCTTTTGAACAAGGTATCAAACAATCATTAAAAAGATTGGGGAAAAACTAATGACACTCGCAAAACAAAAAATTAGCAGTGAAAACTCAACGCTTAATCAGTTACTAATAGAACTACAGGAAGAATGCCAAAATGTGATTTCTCTGGTTAACCAATTACAACTTTCTGAATTAAGCGATCGCCAAAAGGGTAAAATTCTCTCAGAATTGCTGGTAGCTTCAATTCATTTACATTCCCATTGTGATGAAGATTGGCAAAATTTGATTTCAGATGAAATGGCAAATTTAGCAGATGATTAGTGTATAAAATCTTATGAATATAAAAAGGTCAAAACATGATTGAATTACATCCTGAGTTTTTAATAAAAAATGGTCAAAAGCAATTTGCTATTTTACCTTATGAGGAGTTTTTAAAGATTAAGGAATTGTTAGAAGATTTAAGAAATTTGCGTGATGCTAAGGAAGAAGAGAAAGATAGTCTTTCAGTATCTTTGGAAGATGTGAAAAAGATGTTACTATCTTGATTTTTTTGATAAGCATAAATTTTTTAGTTTTTATCAACTATGAGGTTTTTCGACAAAACTAAATGCTAAGTCTTTTTATAACTTACCCAAAGTTAAGAAGCATCAAACACCAACATTCTTTTGTTAAAATATCCTTTAATTGTTATATAATCCTCTGCTAGATTGAAAAAATCTTCCTTCATTTCTATTTGTTTAGACTCTCTAAAAATAGCTTCTTCTATCACTTTCCATATTTCTTCATTAACAAAGTAAAACCTGGATCTAGGGTGTAACTGAATTTCTGATCCAGTCTTCAAAAATTCTTGTATTTTATCATAAGCATTTAGACTTGGATATTTGAGTTCTATATCTTCAGTAAATTTGCTGTCCAGTGTTTCATCAATATTTTCTTCTTTTCCTAAAATCTTCTTTAACTCAGTTTAAATCTTTCCAATCTGGCAAAGATTCTAAAGCTTTGCTTAAAGCATTTTTAATAGAGTAAAATACAAAACTTGACATTAAGTACCCCTGGTATAGTTGCTGATATTAGATAATTTAGATATATCACAACTGTAATTTATATGTCAATATATTTATTATGATTTTAAGTAGGATCGCATTTCTCCAACATCCTAAACCAATCTAACCCCCCAACCCCCTTCCCAGTAAGGGAAGAGGGAGAAATCTTGCTCCCCTCTCCTGCAAGGAGAGGGGTTGGGGGAGAGGTCAATATTTCTTTACCATTTGATATAATTATAAAAATGGACTTCACCCATTAACCAGGATCAAATAAATGAATCACCCAACTACCTTTAAAGAAATTGCTTCTCAAGTGCAATTATTCCAGAGTATAGAACAAAAAGAAACATTTATATTTGTACTCGGTGCTTTAACATCACGGTTAATTAGTTTACATAAAGCAGCCGAAATCATGGAAATGGATACAGAAATATTTTTGAAAGTTTTAGAATTAATGGGAATAGATTTTTCATATCTTACTGTTGAAGATAGTGCTATAGAAAAAACTTGGTAAGCATGATGAAAATAGTATTTAACTCTTCCCCTTTAATTTTTCTATCTCGGTTAAATTTCCTCGATTTATTCCTGACAACCGAATCTCAATTTTTATTACCAGAAAGTGTTAAAGAAGAAATCAGTGCTAAACAAGATAAATCATCTGGACATATTAATAAACTAATAACTGAAAATAAATTATTAGTCCAAAAAGTACAATTAGTTACTTTAGCTAATGGTTTAAATGAGCGTTTAGGAATAGGAGAATCTCAAGCTATTACTTTAGGTGTAGAATTACAACCAGATTATATTATTTTAGATGACTTTGCGGCTAGAAAAGAAGCAATAAGACTAGGATTAAATGTTAAAGGAACTTTAGGAGTAATTCGTAAACTACAGGTAGATGGTAAAATTAATATTTCTGATTTAGATATATTGTACCAACAAATCAGGGATGTTAATTTTAGGGTAAAGCGAGAAATTTTTGATAGTATTTTTGAGGATTGATAAATGATTGAATTACATCCTGAACTTTTAACAAAAACTCGAAGCGCTCCCTAGGAATCACTGTACTGTTAATATAATCTAAATAAGAGTTAGTCTTGATAGCTAACCTAAGTATTATAATTTCTACTACATGGGAAAGAGCCATTTTAAGAAAGCAATATCATCGTTAGAATCTCGTATTGCTGAACACAAGGAAAAAATTAGGCGAGAATTAGAGAATGATTTTAGAGATCCAGGTTTAGTTAATCATTACGAATAAAGTAGTTATTTGAACAAGGAAAAATTGACAGAACAGAATCTGATCAAAAATCAATTAAACAGCAATGCCTTTTCCTTCTTCTCGCCATAACTGATTTAACCTGTTAGCGGGCATAGTTAAATATAGAATATCTCCAGGGGCGAGAATCGTTTCTAATAAATCCCAGCCTTGTACAGTTTCGTGATTGATTTCTACATACAAAGGTACGAAATCCGCAAACTTAGCCACATCTTTCACCCACTCATCACAAAAAGGGTGGATTGGTGTAATTTTAGTTGCAAAAGCTACCCATAAATTATCAGCAATAATCCCATTACCAATAACTCTACCACCTAAAGCAGCAGCCGCAAAAGCAGGGGCAGCTAACTCAGCGGGACTAAGCACTGCTTCAAAATCAAATACCTGTTGTGCCATACCGGCAAAATCGGGATCAGCATAATTGACAATTACGGGAATTTTAGGAGCTAAAGCCTTAGCTTTGAGGGCAATTTCCAAGTTAGTTGCATCATTACTGGTGACAGCTAAGACTGCGGTAGCACTGTTGATGTTACTTGCCTGTAAAGTAGCCCGAAAACTGGCATCAGCCAGGATTACAGGAATACTCATACTTCTAGCAGTAGTCACATATCTATTATTAGCATCTGTTTCAATAACTACTACTTCATGTCCACTCAGATGCAATTGTTGGACAATTCTAATACCAATACCACTTAAACCACAAACAATATAATGATTATTTTGGGGAATTCTCGCTGCATCTAAAAATTGTTTTAAGCGACTACCTAGGATAAAATCTGTCAGCGTAGCGTACCAAAGCCCAATTACCGCAGCCCCAATTAGCATAATAACAACGGTAAATAATTTAATACTGTCTGGTGCATTTTCTACAACTTTATCATTACCACCAGCCCCAGTAATCATGCCAACAGCAAAATATAAAGCATCAATAAAAGAGATACTATGCTTACTAGCAATATAGGTAAATGTGGATAATAAAATAATTACGAATAAAGCAATTGCCATGCCTACAACTGATTGAGCGTGTTTCTGAAACTCCCTAATATTCGCAAAAACTTTAACTAACTTTCTGATGAATGATTTACGTTGTGGACGAATCCGCGGTTGAGTGCCAATAATTAAGCGATCGCCTTCTCTTAATTGTTGTTCTAATAGCACCGCA
>JANMGZ010000654.1:0-1952 GCA_031374905.1 Dolichospermum sp. OTE_70_metabat_362_sub | reverse complement strand
AAATCAGTTCATGAATATAGATAAGAAGTCGAGTAAAGTTCGATACTGTAAAACCAATCATATCAGTCATAATTCATTAAATACCCGTCTGAAACTACTAGGCTATAAGACAAGCGTGAAGTGTCAACAGTTGAGGCCTGTTGAGATCAATCGAGACCAATCGAGACCAGTTAATTAAGACCAAACGAGAAAAGAAAGTAGGTAAGACTAAAACAGAACCGACTGAAATAAATGCTGGAAAACTTTAGGAAGATGAAGTATTCAGATAGAATACCTAAGCATATATGGGTTGATAAAGGCAAGGAATTTTATAACAGAAATATGAATGAATGGCTAAAAGAAAAGAAAATTAATAGGTATTCTACTTTTTGGGAACATAAATCTGCGGTTGTTGAAAGATTTAATAGAAAACTAAAAGAGAAAATGTGGAAAAGATTTACAGCTGAAAATACTAGAAATTGGGTTGATATGCTTGAGAGACTATTGACTGAATATAATAAAACTTTACACAACACAATCGGCATGACGCCTATTAAAGCTAGCAAAATAAAGAATTCTGAAATTAGAGTACATCATAAAGGTGCAGGGAAACCAAAGTTTAAGGTTGGTGATAAAGTTAGAATTAGTCGAATAAAAGGTATATTTGAAAAAGGTTATCTGCCTAATTGGTCCGAAGCTATTTATATAATACATCAAGTAAAACTAACAAATCCTGTAACTTATATTTTAAAAGATACAGCTGATGAATTGATAGAAGGAAGTTTTTATGAAAAGGAGCTACAAAAAACTAATCAGGAAATTTATAGAATTGAAAAAGTGATACGTAAGAAAAATATTGATGGAGTTGAACATGCTTTGGTTAAATGGATGGGATATAATGATAAGTTTAATGAATGGATACCAGCTAAAAATGTATACAAACCAGGTTAGCAAAGTAGATTATGATTAGAAATTTTATTATGTAGCTTCTTAAGCATACAAAGAGTATACGGTATATTACTCAAGCTATGCGCTCCGATTTGACATTCGGTGTAAATTACGCACCACAAAATAAATTGAGTACACCGAATATTAATTTTGATGACATTGTTTACTGTTACCATAGCGATACTGTACAATCGAGGTGTATATGCTGAAGTTTTTTATTGTTTCGGGTACTTGAGAGAGTAGACTATGGCTTATGATGGTGTAAGTCAAGTTCGGGCAGGTTTGCGAAGGTTACTAATAAAAACGGTGCGCAGAAAGCGGTGCTCAGAAAGCTGCTCGCATAAAGTTTTCGTGCATTGCTCAGAAAGCGATTTGTGTAAAGTCTTTGAAGAACATACTTTCAACGAGAGAATTCGAAAACCATCAGGTGTGCTAAATATTAATCTGTTTGAAATATTGAAAGTTATACCGCAGAACTTTAATTGCAGATAAGCTTAGTGTTGTTGGTAATAAGATTTATTGAAATACAAACTGTAACTTACTTTATATAGTTGATTAAATATTTTGTTACTATTTACAATTATTAATATTATTGAGAATTCTGAACAGAAGTAGATTTCACAAGGAGTAACATAAGTTACAGTATGAAAATTCAAAAATGAAGATTTGTGAATAGACAATTTACAAATTAATTCTCAGAATTTTTTATCACATTTTTTTTATCACATTATCATATATTGTTTGGTTTGTGAAGGAGAGTCAAAGTAGAGGCACGTTTTCAAGCAAATACAAAGATCTGGAGACAAAATGCCAGCATATCAGAACATCACAGAAAATCCGGGAGAGGATCAGTTTGGAGAACCGAGAAATATTAGTCCACCATAACGTCAAGGAGACTGCTATTGGCCAAGAATCAAAACTTTATTTGTAATAGTGATAGCTGATGAAAATCTGGATACTAGGGACGTTTATGACTTCATGCGTCAATTTGGAAAAATTAGGATTTTTAGCAAGAGTCAAACTGA
>JANMGZ010000643.1:0-3904 GCA_031374905.1 Dolichospermum sp. OTE_70_metabat_362_sub | reverse complement strand
CCTTCGTCGAAATGGTTATACTTCCATGACAATTGCCCAAAGATTTATCTCTCACGATATTGACAAACTTCTTCGTCTTGTGGAATGAAACAGCCCTGGGGGCGAGGGGGGATCTGATTGAGAAATAAACCTGAATATTTGTAACTAGCAACTTACGTTACTATAAATAAGGAATATTCACAATAATTTGACAACCATTATTATGACTGCTATTAATATGAAATTCACCTCCTAATGATAACGTGCGATCGCGCATACTTTGTAAACCAAATCCGGTAGTATTTTGCTCTAAATCAAAACCTCTGCCATTATCCTGAATTGTTAACTTCAAAGTTTCTAAAGTTGTTGTTAATTCTAGTTGAACTTCTGTAGCTTGGGCATATTTAGAAATATTCGTGAATGATTCTTGAATAATTCGATAAATAGGAGTGCTGACTTCCATAGACAATGGAGAAATTATGGATATTTGACAACTGGGTAAAATGCCAGTAGAACGCTGAAAATCTGCTGCGAGGCTCTGAATTACCTGTTCTAATGTTTGTCCTTGTAAAGGATGGGATCTCATGGTAGAAACCGATTGACGGACATCTTGCAAGGCTTTTGAACCCAGTTCTTTAGCTGTGGCTAAAAATGTCATAGCTCTAGGTATATCAGATTTTGATAGCTTTAAAGCAGTTTCTAACTGGAGATTTAAAGCCGTGAGAGAATGTCCTAAAGAATCATGAATTTCTCTAGCAATGCGATTGCGTTCTTCTAAGGTAGCTTGATTTTCAATTTTCAGGGTATATTGACGGAGTTTTTCATTTGCAGCTTGGAGTTTATCTCGACTTTGCCGTTCAGACAAAACAGCATTCATTAATAATAAAACAAATACTAAACTTAAACCAAATAAAACTGCTAAACTAAAACTAAAAAACCGAAATCTTTCTTGGGCTATTGGTGAAAATCTTCCAGGAGGCATCCTTTGTCTGAGGGTAAATAAAAATAAAACAAATGACGAAAAAGTAACTGCTAATCTTCCTGGAAGTTGAAATATTAAACAACTGCGAGTTACCAAAATTAAATAAAGAAAGGGAAAAAGCCTCGCACTTCTACCACCAAAAAAGCCAGTAATCAAAATTAATATAACTTCAATAGCCGTATAAATAACTTTATTGGTTTTATTATAGGTAGGCAATCTTAAACCCATTAAACCAAAAATCGCCAAACTGCAAATTGTCAGTTCTGGATACATGACAGAAAAACGCGGTGAAGGAGATGGCATTAATGCCATTAACGCTGAAAATCCTAATAGTAGCCATTCTAAATAAAGGAGAAATCGAAAAGGATGATTATTAAATTGAATAGGACGATTCATAAATAATTGACAATTGACAAGATGGAAGCTTAACCTGTATTTAATATATTTGTATCATGATTCAAATTCAATAGGATGAGAGGCAGATATCGAAATGCTAATGTCATGACTAAAGTAATGGGTGTATCCGTGACTTTTGCCTCATATCATTACTGCGTGTTAGTCTCTATGATAGAAGCATGGAAAACCGAAATAACCAAAAAGTAATTATGAAACTCAAGACATTATCATTAATTGCTGGAACTCTGGCTTTGACTTTAATCGCAACTCCCTTTGCAGTTCAAGCAGAACCAAATCCATCTTCACCTCAACCTGGTAAAGAATGGCAAAAAAAAGGTCAATTCCAAAAGTTGAATTTGACGACCGAACAAAAATCTAAAATGCAGGAAATTGGCCGCAATACCCGCGCTCAAATTGAAGCTGTTTTAACGACCGAACAAAAGACTAAATTAAAAGCTGCAATGGCAGAACGCAAGGCTCAATATCAAGCACAACGTCAACAAGGACAAGAACAACGTCAAGAAAGACGTGGTAAAAAAGGTGATATTTTTGCTTCTTTAAACTTAACTGAAACACAGAAAAATCAAATTAAACAAATCAGAGAATCATCAAAACAACAAATGCAAGCTGTATTAACTCCAGAACAACAAGCACAAATGAAGCAAATGCGGGAAGATATGCGTTTTCGTCGTCAACAACGTCAGCCTCAATAATTCTTAACTATTCAAATAACATTAATGAATCAGGGGTGGGCAAAAAAGCTCATCCCATTTTTGTATATATAAATATAAAAGTAAACTCCATTCATTTATATTGGATCTTAGGCAAGCAAAAACCACTATATTTGATTTATGAACATTACAAAAGTCAGATCCCCGACTTCTTAGAGAAGTCGGGGATCTTGTTTGTCATAACTAATTTAGGATTGCTATATATCAAATAGTTTATAATTAACCGTTGATAAATAATTATCATAACTAGTAATAAAATCATAAAATATGGAATTTTCAAGGGTCACTATAGAACAACGAGAAAAAGAAGCCGAAGCATTAAAGACTTTTCTCATTTTTGGTCTCATTAGCTCACTAGCATTACATATTGGGGTACTAGCTTTAGCTATTAACAAATTTTTTTTCAGAGTCCCTGAAATTACAAATGAACCAATCGAAGTGACAATTCTGGAAACAATACCCCACGAAATAGTCAAACCACCTGTAGAGATAAAATCCCTACCAAAGATAAATTCTGGTGGTGATAACGGCGGAGGAATTCCTATACCAACAAAAATAGCTACTAGTATAATCAAGTCATCTGCCATACCCGTAACGCGACAGAGCCAAGCAAAAACAGTTCATAACTTTATTACAAAAAAATCCCAACCACTTACTAATCTTGAACCTGCAACAATACCAAATCCGGTAAAAAATAACCCCATAAAAAATACAATTCCTGAACCTGCGACAACATTACCCCCAGCACAAACGAACCCGATACAAAAATTAGACGAAAACTCAAATACTCTAGCCTCTACTCAACCTCAACCAGATACAAAACTCACAGATACAGATATTTCACCCCTAAAGTCAGAAACTCAACCCAATGCTAGTTCCAACAATACCCCCAACAACTCAACCACTTCCACACAGTCACCGCATCCAAATATTTTAGGTAATTTAGGCAATCATAGCGGGAAAAATATTTTAGGTACTGGTACTGGTATTGGAAATGGTAATGGTAATGGTATTGGTATTGGAAATGGTATTGGTAACGGTATTGGTAACGGTAATGGTATTGGTTCTGGGAATAAACCAAAACCAGAAAATACACCACCCAAACCTCCCATAGAAAATGGTTCTAAATTGAATCGTGCTGATTGTCTCCAGTGTTCAATTAAATACCCAGATAGAGCTAGACGGCGGGGCGTAGAAGGAAATGTAGAAGTTGCTCTTGATACTGATGCTAAAGGTAATATAACGCAAGTAAGGTTAATCCGTTCTAGTGGTGATAGTGAACTAGATGAAGCGGCTCAACAAGCTGCACAACAGTGGAAATTAACACCCACAGAAGCAGGAAGAAAAGCGGTAAGAGCCTCAGTTAACTTTGCCATAAAGGGATCACAGCGTCACCAGAAATTACAAGAACGTCAAATAGAAAAACAAAAAGAAGCCGCCCAGAAAAAACCTGAAAAAGCAGCTTCTACTTCCACTTCCGGCGAATCTCCTTAACGCAATCAACAAAAAACTACTCCTATTATTACCGATGTTTCCACCGAAAATATAACTAAAACGACGCAGGAATCTATACCTTCTGAAAGTAAACCAGCCTCAGCACCAGCAGAACCTTCGACTACATTAGATATTGAGTCTAATAGTGATCCGGTAAGCCCTAATTACAGCGGTTTCCGGTCTCATGAGGTACATCTTAGCCCCCTCCTCGCACCCCCCTCAGTCCCCAGGGCTGTTTCATTCGATAAGGTAGAGATTTTGTCAACAGTATGAGCAAGAAATTTGGGGAAGTTAGTAATCGAAAAATTACCATTTCAACGAG
>JANMGZ010000613.1:0-7441 GCA_031374905.1 Dolichospermum sp. OTE_70_metabat_362_sub | reverse complement strand
AGATGTTATTTCTTGGACTGAATCTATTTTTGGTTCTTCCATGCTCTCCCAAAGACGAAACCTTAAATCCGCGAATATTTCTGACACAGAACCTGCATGAAGTCTTATGGGTAAAGGATTCACAGAATTAACACACTAGTGATAATCTATTAGGATTTGGTGATTCTCATTGTGATTTTGTGTTCTTTGATGAAAATGATTTTTGTTTTGTAGAGTTTAAATTGAATGCAACAAGTGTGAGAAAGATAAATAAAAACAGGATATATGCTGTTGAACAATTAAAAAATACTATTAATTTATTCGATAATAATTTAGATAAAAACTACGGAGGGTTAAATTTAGAAGCTTATGTTTGTACACCTGAATTTTACCCAAGATTAAATGCTAGTTGGCAAGAATTAGCACAGGATTTTTTAGAAGAATATGGTATTCCCCTTTTTGAAATAAATGATAAAACCTGCAAATAAATAACAATATCCTATCATTCATAACAAGAAATTTTAGGAATTTGACAAAAATATTTACAGTCAGTCATTAAACCCAACCCCTGCGATCGCTTTATTTTACCTCTTCCCATTCACAATAAAATTGTCTAATTAATTTTATATAAATGCTTATATGCCGTTTAGTGATGATAAGTAAAAACTTATACAATCTACAACTCCTGTCATTCAACATTTGATAGATTATTTTCTGACATCGAAACACAGATGCAATTAGAGTAAATTAGACAGTTAGGGATAGATTTTGTAAATTTTTTGAGAAGCAATCAAACTAGAATCGCCAAATGTAACGGATTGCAACGTATAATGAGAACGAGAAAACAGTTAAGAAATATTGAAGAATAGTAGGTTTAAATGCGCGTAGCAATCGCGGGAGCGGGTCTAGCAGGACTTTCCTGTGCAAAATATCTAACCGATCTAGGTCACACCCCCATTGTCTTGGAACGCCGAGACGTAGTGGGTGGGAAAGTAGCCGCATGGAAAGATACGGATGGGGACTGGTACGAAACAGGACTGCACATTTTCTTTGGGGCCTATCCCAATATGTTGCAGTTATTCAAAGAATTGGACATTGAAGATCGCTTGCAGTGGAAAGAACACACAATGATCTTCAATCAGCCTGAAGCACCGGGGACTTACAGCCGCTTTGATTTTCCAGATTTACCAGCACCTATCAATGGTATGGTAGCAATTCTGAGAAACAACGATATGCTGACCTGGCCGGAGAAAATCAGTTTTGGTATTGGCTTACTACCTGCCATTCTCCAGGGGCAAAAGTACGTCGAAGAAATGGATAAGTATTCCTTTCGGGAGTGGTTGCAAAAACAAAACGTTCCCCCCAGAGTAGAAAAAGAAGTATTCATCGCTATGTCCAAAGCCTTGAACTTCATTGACCCCGAGGAAATTTCTGCCACTGTCCTATTAACGGCATTGAATCGCTTTCTCCAAGAGAAAAACGGTTCAAAAATGGCCTTCCTTGACGGTTCACCCACAGAAAGATTGTGTCAGCCAATCATTGACCATATTACTGAACGTGGTGGTGAAGTGCGCCTGAATGCACCCTTGAAAGAAATTTTACTCAACGAAGATGGAACTGTAAAAGGCTTTTTACTACGGGGCTTAAATGGGGCAGAAGATGAAATATTTACAGCGGATACTTATGTATCTGCCCTACCAGTTGACCCTTTAAAGCCAATTTTGCCCAGTTCTTGGAAAGCAATGCAGTTTTTCCAAAAATTGGATGGTTTGGAAGGTGTGCCAGTGATTAATGTTCATATTTGGTTCGACCGCAAATTAACAGATATTGATCATCTGCTATTTTCGCGTTCTCCCCTCCTCAGCGTTTATGCTGATATGAGTAATACTTGCCGGGAATATGCCAATCCTGACCGTTCCATGCTGGAATTAGTTCTAGCACCAGCCAAAGATTGGATCTCTAAATCCGATGAGGAAATTGTTGCTGCAACTATTACCGAGTTAGAAAAACTTTTTCCCCAACACTTTGGAGGCGATAATCCTACCAAAATTCTGAAATATCATGTGGTGAAAACACCACGTTCAGTTTACAAAGCTACCCCAGGTCGTCAAAAGTACCGCCCTTCACAGCAAACCCCCATTTCTAATTTCTATTTGACTGGGGATTATACAATGCAGCGCTATCTAGCCAGCATGGAAGGAGCCGTACTTTCTGGTAAACTAACAGCGCAGGCGATATCTCAAGCGCTTACGGTAGCAAATCCCTCTAACCTGCAAACGCCAACACGACCGCCCGCCACGAATGCTGCAACTGCCTGATTCCCCCCCGCGCATGAAAACGCTGGTTTCTATAGATGATTCCTACAACCTTTGTCGGGAACTCACAGCTAAGTACGCCAAGACTTTTTACTTGGGGACAATGCTGATGAGTCCGGCCAAGCGTCAATCTGTTTGGGCAATTTATGCCTGGTGTCGCCGTACAGATGAATTAGTGGATGGACCGGCATCTGCTATCACCACGCCAGAAACCCTAGAACTATGGGAAAAGCAACTGGAGGCGATTTTTGCAGGATGCCCATTGGATAATTATGATGTAGCGTTAGTAGACACCCTCCAACGCTTTCCCTTAGACATTCAACCCTTTCGGGATATGATCGCCGGTCAGCGGATGGATTTGTACCGCAGTCGCTATGAAACCTTTGAGGATTTATACCTCTACTGCTACCGAGTGGCGGGGACTGTGGGCTTGATGTCAACTACGATTATGGGCATAGATAGTAGCATCTATACAGCCCCTTGGCATCAAAGCCAACAGCCCTATCTTCCTATAGAAGAAGCGATCGCTTTGGGCATTGCTAACCAACTCACGAATATTCTCCGCGATGTTGGTGAGGATGCCCGTCGCGGCAGAATCTATATTCCTCTAGAAGATTTGGCCAAATTTAATTACACCGAGCAAGAATGTATTCAAGGTGTAGTGGATGACCGTTGGCGTTCACTCATGCGGTTTCAAATTGATCGCGCCCGTAAATTCTACATCCAAGCAGATAAAGGGATTAGTTATCTTGCTGCTGATGCTCGGTGGCCTGTTTGGTCTGCATCCATGCTCTATGAGCAGATTTTAGAGGTGATTGAGCGCAATAATTATGATGTGTTCAGTCAGCGAGCTTATGTTCCCCAATGGAAAAAGTTACGTACCCTACCAGCAGCTTGGATGCGATCGCAAGTGCTATAAATTGGTCGTTGGTGATTGGTCAGTTGCTAATGACCAATCACCACTAAATATATTGACAAGCTCAAAAACTTCTGCTAAAATTATTTTTCATAACCAGGAGAGGTGGCTGAGTGGCCGAAAGCGGCAGATTGCTAATCTGTTAGGGGATTATATCTCCTCGAGGGTTCGAATCCCTCCCTCTCCGTTTTTGGAGGACAATAATATATCCCCTATTTCTAATAAAAGTAGGGGATATAACCTAATGGTCTATTTTTAGATCATTTCTGGGCGACCATATTCATATCCCAAGTATATAAACCAATTTGGTGAGGAACTCTGACAAATCGGCCTGTACGATGACCTCTAGATAGTTCATTGAGAACCTTATTTTTCACTTCTCTGACTTCCTCTGTATCTAGCTGTCCATAAATGCCATGGACGATCTCATTCACATTAAAAATCCGTCCTGCATTTTGTTCTAGAAACAAGGTCAGAGCATCAATTAAAAATTGACCATCAAATTGTGCCAGCATGGGGACTATTTTTGCCTGGGGTCTGACGAAGTGTTTGTTCGTTTTGGTAGATTTAATACCTCTAGATATTCCCCTACCTTGAATTGGACCGAGTGAACTTAAATCTAGAGTATAACAACCGGGTTCATTGGGAATTGCTGACCAATAACCACTTTCCCGTCCTTGAGTCAGAGATGATTGGACTCTACCTTTAACGACTTTAAAGATCGTAGACTCTAAATCACCATAGAGCGATCGCACAATAAAGTCTATGTGACAAACAGTTCCCACATATTCGCGCAATAGCTTTTTGAGTGCTTCCATGCGAGTCATCTTTTCATAGTGGGAAAGCATGGGAACGTCTTCCCCTTTACCGACATAGTGACGACGCTCAAAGGAAAAATTATTCGCGTCTTTAACTTCTGAAAGGGAATGATCTACCTTAAAAGAGTCTGATTTAGGAATTTCTGACTCTAGAGAGTCCAAATATTCCACATCAGAACAGTGATTAGAAGACAGCAACAACAAAGAATCTTCTTCAGTAGCCTCAACTTGTTCGTTGTTACTAGTATAAGACCAAGTAGACAACAAAGATTCTACATTATCTAATTGTGATCGTGCCTCTATGAATAGACGTTGGTATTTTTGTGCGAGACTCCCATAGTAATCTCTTAATTCCAACAAGGGCGTAATAAATACATCAGGTGGTGCTTGTAATTGTCCTGGAGAATTCATAGCAATTCACTCAACCTAAATCTATATTGCTGGTGTAAGTCATGGCTCTAGGTTTACTTGGTGTAGATACCCTAAGTGATTTTTTAGGAGGTTGGGGAGGACGACAACTTTCACAATATAAAGGGCGCGTTCCGAAAGTTTCCCGCTTTGTCGCCTGATTACATTCTTTACAAACAAAGTTGAAAACTCGCGTATGAATCTGTCTTTTATGCGCTCGGACAGTATATTCTCTAACATCAATTACTTTGGTTGCCATAATTAATAATTGCCAATCTCAATCCTCTTTATATAGCTATTCAAGCAAATGAAACTGTATCAGTGTGTGTTTTTATAGAAGTTTTCTGTAAAAATCAAAAAATCCTATCCAATCCAGAGATACAAACTGCTATTTCCGATATATTAACAGTGACTCAGATATATTTGCTTATCCCTTACATAAAAGTATGAAAATGAATCTAGGCTAAATTTATCGCCATTATAATTCATAACTATAAAAATCCTTTTTGGCATCTATCTTGAGGCTTAACTATATATTTTAAGCATATTTTAAAACCTGACTTATGGGCTATGAATTACTATCTTAAATCTTGTCTAAATTGAGAACTGGAGTTTTTTAAAAGTGAATAGGGAACAGGTTTTGGGAGACTTTACTTTTTGTTACATATTTCGTTTTTTCTGTTTACCTACTCAGACGCGGTTTAAGTAATCGGACAGAATTATAACGTTTCCTGGTCTAATGAGGTAAAAATTATCTGCGTTAATCTGCGTTAATCCTTTTCCATCTGCGGTTAATTCTTTCTTCATCTACCTCACTTAAACGGGAATTGCTAGATAGCGATTCCTACGTGTTAGTGTCACGAAGTTTTCGCCATTGGAAATCGGTTATATTTGGCATGGTCGCGTTGCATAAATAAGATAAATACAGTTAAACAACTGATTTCCTTAGGAAAAGTCCCAATTTCGTCAGATTCTGTCCTAAATTCTCGAAATAATCGTTCTAAATGATTAGTCGTGCGAATATGGGAATGTAAGCTGGAATCAAATTGATAGAAGGTAAGACAAAATGAGTGATACAACGTTGCTGTTGAGCATGAGGAAGCTTTTTTTCTATCACTGCTGGTAATCCACAGCAATTCTCATTTTGAAAAAAATAAAGTATTAGCCCCGATTTTGGAATTCAAAATATAGTGCAAAGTAACTATTTTTTAACCAAAGGCAATGGCTAAAAAAACAGTCGGGTTGAAAAATGTCAATATATTGAAAGAGGAGGAGAAAGTTATTTATTAAAAAAACTACAAATTTGGTTAGAATTTCAGCTAAATTGGTCAGTTGAAATCAATTTTTCATGTCTAGATTTTTAAAGATTTTTACAACCCCGTCTATCTCCAGCGTCGGATGATAATTATTTATCAAAAAATGATAATTTGATACAGGTTCTCCACTTAAATTAAAAGAAAGTTATTTTGGATTGTTTTTAATGGCTGTATCAAGTAATGATTTTATTAATTATGTAAATTTAGCCACTGAAGGTACAAGAATGCCTCGCACAAAATGGGAGTTCATGAAACAGTATCTTTTACCTGTTCCAAACGAAGAAATTACTCAAAAATTCAATGATATTGTGAAACCACTTATTTCTCAAATGGAAAATAACATTTATCAAAATCAAGAACTAACCCAAATACGAGATTGGTTACTTCCCATGCTAATGAACGGACAAATTACCATTAAATAACTCAAATGGCTAGTTATCTAGTTAAGGCTGATATAGCATTTCCTAGTCTGCTGAGGCACTAATTTATCTGCGTTTATCTGCGTTCATCCTCTTCTATCTGCGGTTAATTCTTTCTTCAGTGTACCTCACTTGGATGAGAATCGCTATAATAGGTAATTAGTGAGAAAATCCCTCTTTTCATCCTGTAATCCTGATTCTGACCAACCAATTACATTGTTAGTTCCCACCAAGTTTTTTGACCAACCACACCATCTGTTAATAGACGACGACGATTTTGAAAGGCTTTCACAGCAGTTTCTGTAACTGGTCCAAAAACTCCATCAATAGGTACTCCATAACCATTGGAAATTAACAGTTTTTGCAACACTTTCACAGATATACCTGAACTACCAAAACTAATTACGGGCATAGGTTTATTCTGGATTATAGCATATCTTGTTGATACCTGAATGCCTCTTTTTCTTCTCATGGGGATATTGCCAGCATCGGCTAATTCAAAAGAACTGACAGACATTTGCTTTTGTGCTACTTGCTCAAAAATTTTGTGTCGTCGGAATGAAAGTTTTGAATGATGAGTTGAGGAAATTTTAGCTGTTTGAGTAAATTCAGGTGGTGTAATTTGAGCATAAGCACCTAACTTATTTGATTGATGATTTGTTAAATGCACACCATTTTCTAAGGTAAAGACCTTCCGAGGGAGAAAATGGGGCATATTTGGCGGTTTTGAATCCAATACACCCATCATTAGTAGTCCAATTTTAATTATTATGAAAAATAATAATCAAGATACATTGAATTAAACTTACAAGTAAATATCCTGATAATAAATCGAGCGGTTGATATCAGAAGGATGATATGATTTGAGACTATAATAATTATTAAATTTATTCATCTATCCTAAGGAAGTTAAAATTTTTTAAAAAATATCTAGGGATTATCAAGGATAAAAAAGTCCCAATTTTAGGAAATTGGGAATATCAAATCTTTAATAAATTTGTTGCAGTATCTACAAATGAGTAAAGAACGATATCAGCACGGAAGCCTAATCCAATCAACTCATACTACTAACAACTGGGTGAAAGTAGAAGGCAAAACCCAAGACAATATAAGCTGCTAGGAGTAAAGTTCCTTCTAACCAATTGGATTTACCATCAGAACTAATGCTATTAGCAATTAAAACTGATACAGCAACGGCTACTAATTCAAAAGGGTTAAAATCTAAATCCATTGGTTGTCCAACTATCCAACCAGCAATTACTAAAACTGG
>JANMGZ010000593.1:0-6214 GCA_031374905.1 Dolichospermum sp. OTE_70_metabat_362_sub | reverse complement strand
CCCGCGTCTTACTGCTTCAGCTAATCCGGCTGACTTTCTTAGTTGTCCAATTTGGTAAATAGACATTAAAACTAACAGTTCATAGCGTTCTGCTTCTGTCAACCCTGTATTTTTTCCTTTAGTTTGTAATTCTCCAAGACGCTGGGCAGATTCTACTAAACTTTCTGGTAAATTAATAGTTATGGTGACAGTCATAAGAAGTAATATGTTTTGTTGTAATTATAGCAGTCTCCCTCAAATTTGTATGTTCTCTATTATTTAATATATGAAAATTGCCATTGTCACTGATACAGCGATCGCCTTAAACACTCTACGGAAAATTATTCAATTTGTACCGGACTATCAATTGATTTGGACTGCTAAAAACGGTAAGGAAGCTATTAGTAAATGTCAAGAAAATCTTCCTGATTTAATATTAATGGATTTAATGATGCCTGTGATGGATGGCGTAGCAGCAACTCAACATATTATGAAACATTCACCTTGTGCAATTCTTATTGTTACTAAAAGTACAGAAGATAATATTGCTCAAGTTTACGCAGCAATGGGTTATGGGGCTTTAGATGTTGTTGATACTCCGGTAATAGATCCGGAAAAATATGCAGATATGACTGAGAAATTACTAAATAAAATAGCTAGAATTGCCAAGTTAATTAAAAAAAGTTCAACATCCAGCAAAATAAAATCAGAACGTCAAAATCCCATATTTACATCGCTGGAATTAGTGGCAATTGGTTCTTCCACTGGGGGACCCAAAGCACTAGCTACGATTTTATCAGAACTACCCGCTAATTTTAATGCGGCGATCGCTATTGTGCAGCACGTTGATGGTCATTTTTCTAGTGGTTTTGCCGACTGGTTAAATCAGCAAACACCTTTACCTGTAAGATTAGCAGTACCAGGCGATCGCTTGCAAAAAGGTACAGTTTTAATAGCAGGAACAAATGATCATCTCTGCTTAAAACCAGATTTAACTTTAGCTTATACCAAAAATCCGATTGATTACCCTTATCGTCCTTCTGTAGATGTATTTTTCCACAGTCTTGCCCAACATTGGCACAAAAAAGCAACGGCGATTTTACTCACAGGAATGGGTAAAGATGGCGCAGCAGGATTAAATGCTTTAAAACTCCAAGGTTGGCATACCATTGCCCAAAATCAAGAAAGTTGTATTGTCTACGGAATGCCCAAAGCCGCTGTAGAATTAGATGCTGCTGTTCAGGTATTATCTTTAGAGGGGATAGCCACAAATTTACAAAAATTTTCAAATAAATGACAGATAAATCTTATTAATTACCAATTAGCAAACTATGGAAGAACAAATTACAGTTTTATTAATAGACGATCAATCTATCATCGGTGAAGCCATTCATCGAATGCTCAAACCTGAAGCAGATATCGTTTTTCACTACTGCGACGACCCCACCAAAGCCATTAAAGTTGCAAAAGAATGTCAACCTACAGTTATTCTTCAAGACTTAGTAATGCCCCAAATGGAAGGATTATTATTAGTTAAATTTTTGCGTTCTAAAGATTGTCCTACTGCTCATATTCCCTTAATTGTTCTTTCCAGTAAAGAAGATCCAACTATCAAAGCCAAAGCATTTGAATTAGGGGCAAATGATTACTTGGTAAAACTGCCAAATGCAATGGAACTAATTGCTAGGATTCGTTATCATTCCAAAGCTTATATTAACTTTCTCAAACGTCAAGAAGCAGAAGCCTTATTTAAAGCAGAAATTATGCGCCAAGCAGCATATATTGAGCAAGTCGGCAAAGTCACAAGTGCCGCTTGTGATGTGGAAAGAGATGCTTTTCAACCCGATATTTTAGCAGAAGTTGTTAAACGCAATGACGAACTAGGACAATTAGCAAGGGTGTTTACTAATATGGTAAAAACAGTAAAGATCAGGGAAAGAGAACTAACCAATGCTAACAGTCAACTAGAGTCCTTATTAAAAGCCTATGGACGATATGTACCCCATGAATATTTGCGATTTTTGCGTAAAGAAAGCATTACTGATGTGAAATTAGGTGATCATGTTAGTAAAATCATGGGCGTAATGTTTAGTGATATTCGTTCCTTTACAACTATTTCTGAAGGAATGACACCTCAAGAAAACTTTAATTTTGTCAATGCTTACCTCAAAAGAGTTAGTCCTGAAATTCGTAACAATTATGGGCTAATAGTCAAGTTTTTAGGGGATGGGATGATGGCGGTTTTTCCCGATGTTGCTGATGATGCCGTAGCTGCTGGTATTTCTAAACTTAAACAGGTAGAACAATATAATAAAAAGCGGGCAGAAAATGGCTATATTCCTATTAAAGTGGGGATTGGTATTCATGTTGGACACATGATGTTAGGCATGGTAGGAGAAGAAAACAGAATGCAGGGAGATGCTTTTTCTGATAATGTAAATTTAACAGCCCGTTTGGAAGGATTAACTAAATTTTATGGTGTCTCTTTATTGATTTCTGAACAAGTATTAGGCAATCTTAGTAATGCCAGTAAATATCAAATTCGCTTTTTAGATCGGGTAGTTGTGAAAGGGAGAAGTGAAGCAATTTCTGTTTATGAAATATTGGATGCAGAAATTGATGAAATCCGAGTTGTTAAGTTACAAACTCAGTCTGATTTTGATCATGCTTTAGAATATTATCGCCAAGGTGCTTTTGACAAAGCAAAAGATTATTTTGAAAAGGTTTTAGCTGTAAATACTGCTGATAAAACCGCTGATTTATATTTAAGTCGTATCAATTATTTATTGGAAAATGATAAACCTGAAAATTGGGATGGTGTTTGGCGGTTTACCGAAAAATAACTAAATATCTGAAAATTGTCGAAAATTGTAGGTTGGGTTAAGCGACAGCGCAACCCAACAAAATCTCGAAAATGTTGGGTTTCCTTACGTCAACCCAACCTACACAATTTATTTTTTACTTTAACTTAATTTTTACCTCTTCTTAATAAATTTGAGTGATAGTCCCTAATTTTTAAATTAGGGAATTATTTTTTTGATTCCCACTGTGCAGAAAGATGTGTAAAATACATAAAGTCGCTCATTTTTTGTCAACAAAAACACATCTTGGCTAATGACAATAACTATTGATTTTAGAAAATTAATTGATCCTTTCAATTTTCAACGAACTTTTAATAGTATTATTCCCGGCTTAATTGCTGGACTATTTTCTGTAATTTATTGTATCTCATTTGCAGCATTAATTTTTGCAGGTACTTTATCTCCATATCTTCCTACTACTATTGCATTACTACTATTTACGGCGGTAATAGTTAGTGGTTTTGTGGCAATTTTTAGTTCTTTTCCCGCTACTGTAGCTGCACCGCAAAAAACAACAGCCGCAGTCCTAGCCTTACTAGCAAGCACCATCACTACTACTATGCCCGCTAGTGCATCCTTAGATGATAAATTCTTGACTATTATTGCGGCTATTATTTTTAACTCCTTTCTTAGTGGCATTTTCTTTTGGATATTGGGATGGTTTCAATTAGGTAAATTTATTCGTTTTATTCCCTATCCTGTCATTGGTGGTTTTATGGCAGGTTCAGGTTGGCTACTCCTAGAAGGGTCTTTTCGGTTAATGACTGGGATATCTATCCATCTCAATAATTTGATGAGTCAAGCTCCTTTATTACTTCAACCAAATTTACTAATTCAATGGATACCAGGAGTTATTTTTGGGACTTTATTAACGGTAATATTGCCACGATATCGTCATTTCTTAGTATTACCATTAATGTTAATTTTTGCCTTTATTCTTTATCATGGCATATTATTATTTACAGGAATAAGTATTGAAGTAGCAGGTAACAATGGTTTGTTATTAGGACCTTTTCCTAAAGCCAGTGGGTTTCATTTTTTCACTATATCTGCTCTTATTCATGCTAATTGGTCAATCATATTTTCCCAAATTGGTAGTCTACTAGCTTTATGTTTAATTAATGGCATTGCCTTGTTATTAAATGCTAGTGGTGTAGAATTAATTGCCGAGCGGGATATTGATTTAAACAAAGAATTAAAAATAGCAGGAATTGCCACAATTTTCTCAGGAATTGGTGGGGGTATTGGTGGTTTTCATTCTCTGAGTCAGTCTTCTTTAGCATATAGTTTGGGAGGTAGAAGTAGATTAGTTGGAGGTATAGTAGCTGCTGTTTGCTTGTTAACTTTAATAATAGGAGTATCAAGTTTATCTCTAGTTCCTAAAGCACTGGTAGGGGGAATGTTATTTTATTTGGGATTAGAGTTTTTAGTGAAATGGATTTATCAAGCATGGTTTCAACTATCTCGTCCTGACTATTGCATTGTCATATTAATTTTATTAGTTGTCGCAGGAGTTGGCTATCTAGAGGGTGTGGGTATTGGCACATTAGCAGCAACAATATTATTTGCCATTACCTGTGGTCAAATGGAGATTACTAAGCGGACTTTATCTGGAAGTGTTTATCATAGTAATGTCTTACGGACACCTGAACAAGAACAGCAATTAAGGGAACAAGGTGATCAGATATATATTCTAGAATTACAGGGATTTTTATTTTTTGGTACTGCCAATAAATTATTAAATACTATCTGTGAGCGTTTGGAAGATCCTGAACGTCAATCTATTAAATTTCTACTCATAGATTTTCGTCTCTGTACAGGTTTAGATACTTCTGCTGTCATTAGTTTCGTGAAACTCAAGCAAATTACCCATAGAAAACATATCAATTTAATATTTGTTAATCTTAATCCTGAATACCAAAAACAACTTGAGCAAAGCGGAGGTTTAGATATTGATGATCCTCTTTTTCATATTTTTGCTGATTTAGATAGAGGTATGGAATGGTGTGAACAGCAAATTATTACTGTCAATGAAGTAGAACACAAACCTGTTTTATCATTAGCAGAACAATTAAAAGCACGTTTTCCTAATCCACAGCATATTCCTAAACTCATGCAGTATTTACAACCTCTAAAACTACAAGAAAATGATTATCTTTTTCGACAAGGTGATCCATTTAATGGTTTATATTTTGTGGAATCTGGTCGTGTTAGTGTAGTATTAGAATTGTCTAATAATCAAACTAAACGGGTTCGTTCTTACACAGGAGGAAACACAATTGGTGAAATGGGTTTGTATCGGCAATCTCCACGAATGGCTTCAGTAATTGCGGATCAAGAAAGTTCACTCTACTTTCTTTCCAATGATGATTTTGAAGCTATGGAAAGTCATGAACCATTGGTTGCTGCCAGTTTTCACCGCTTTATTGTTAATCTCCTAGCAGAACGTTTAAACCACCGCGAACAGGAATTAAAAAATCTCTTGCAGTAAATAGATATAATGGAGCTAAAAACAACTATATGCAACCAACTCCTATTTCCCCACAACCTGGCCAAGAATCAGTTTGGGATTATCCCCGTCCAGCGATTTTAGAAGATACTAACAAACATCTCAAGATAATTTTCAATCATACTATTTTAGCCCAAACACACAAAGCTAAAAGAGTTTTAGAAACTAGCCATCCTCCTGGTTATTATATTCCTGCTGAAGATATTAAGTTAGACCATTTGATAGCCACACCTAAAAAAACTTGGTGTGAATGGAAAGGTTGGTGCCAATATTATGATGTTTCTGTGGGAGATAAATATGTACATAATGCTGCTTGGCGATACATTCAACCTAGTCCTAATTTTGAATCAATTCAAGAATATTACAGTTTTTATGCCAGTTTGATGGATGGTTGCTATGTGAATGATGAGTTAGTTAAAGCTCAATCTGGTGATTTTTATGGGGGATGGATTACTTCTGATATTGTTGGTCCATTTAAAGGTGAAGCAGGAACAAAATGGTGGTAGTTTGACCTCTTAAATCTTTGCGCCTGGAGCGTGAGACAATTAGTTTTTGCAGGAATCATGGAAGAAAGATCATGCCTGTTTCTTTTTTCCAGCCCCTTGCCTCCTACCTGATAATTACAAACTGTATAAGACAAAGCAGGGATCGCCAAAACCATACATTAAACTGGAGTTTGATCAATATATTTGAGAATTCCCTCTTATGGATGCTCAGGCACTTTGGCAACGATACCAGGATTGGTTATATTTACACGAGGGATTAGGACTGTATTTAGATATCAGCCGGATGCGGTTCGATGATAGCTTTGTGGCATCATTACAGCCTAAATTTGACAAAGCCTTTGCGGATATGGCAAAACTGG
>JANMGZ010000583.1:0-1666 GCA_031374905.1 Dolichospermum sp. OTE_70_metabat_362_sub | reverse complement strand
CTAAAGCAATTACCATTTCTTCCGAAGCAATACCACCAGCCATTGCTCCTGTCATATAGGCATATTTTACACCATAAGCGGCGAGAAAACTAGGGTCGCCAAGTTGTTGTAATCGTAGGGGTGGAAGTGAAATTAAAAGTTCTGCTTGTCCAGATGAACTATTATCAGCAGGTGCTAAATAACCATCATTAGTAGCACCAATTTTCCCAGCTATTTTAATAATATAACAAGGTTTATCTGATGTTAATAGTTTATCTTTGATGGCACTTTTTTCAAAGCTAACACAATCTAGTGAACCTTTCCAAATTTGGTTTTGATGATGATTGCAGGTAAAAAAACCTAGTCCATTATCGTGTTTATTTAGTACCGTCTCGATTGTTGTCACGGTAATTATTCCTCAGTTTATAAGCAGTAGATTGGAAATGAAGATTTTAGTTCACGCAGAGACGCAGAGGCACAGAGAGGAGGGGCTTTTTACGTCTCTTTGTGATTTTTGGTTATTTATCTTCGTTGAGTAGGTTTTGAGCGCAAGCTAGTTGCAATTGGATGATTTCGCTCATTTGTTGACTAAAATCTTGTCTAGCTGCTAAGAAACTTGTGTGGGTTTTAGTTAATTTGGCGGTGTTGTTACTCAGGTTTTGATACTGAGCAATTTTTAAATCATTCATGCTAATTTTTTCACTAGATTCTTGATTTATGTTTTGCTTAATGATTTTTGTTGACTCAAAGAATTTTAGTTTCTTTGACAATTCCAAACCGTTCTCCATGATCGTTTTTATGGTATTTTTTTGTAGCTTTGGTTGGGGTTTGGGGTAAATCTCTGTGGGTGCTATTTTCTCCGCTGTCTGTAGGGAATTGATGATTTTATACTCTTGCTGAGTAGAAAATGTTTGTTTTTGGTTATTAGCAAAAATTTGGCGATTTTCTGCATTCAAAATTGCAGAAGTTATGGATTTACCACCTAATGTAACTTTTCTCAGTGCTGCTTTTTTTTGTTGGGTATTTTCTGAGGATAGGTTATATAAAGGAGCAAGATTTAAGTTTACTTGGTGACTCAATAGTTTTGCTAATGCTTTAATTAGGGAGGTATGATCATCTGTGCCGCGTCGGTTTAGGGATACGGTAAGATGTTCTTGATTACCCAGATTTTTATCTATCCAGCGTGAACAAATACCACCCGCACCAGCTTCAATAAAGATTTTTGCTCCGTCACCATAAACACGATTAACTAAGCGGGGAAAGTCGAGTTGTTGACATAATCCTGTGGCAATATTGTGAGCAATTTGTTTACTTTCAATTTCAATTGATTGATATTCAGCAGAGGAGTAAAACTTAACTTCGGGTATTTTTTGCGCTGGTATAGTGTATAATTTTTCTAATTCTTGAGATTCTGATTGCATTGCTTGACAATGAATCACATGATCAAAAGGAGCAGGAAAAGAATTACAACCCAAGGTTTTAATTACTCGTTCACAAGCGGCTGGTTCTCCGGCAATTAATACTTCTTCTGCTGTATTAATCTGTGTTAAATAAACGCGAGGTTCATTTTTTAAACATTCTCTAACTTGGTCTGGAGTAGCCATGAGAACGTAGTTAGCCCATAACTTATTCTCTGGAATTGTGTCAGTTTTTGGTAGTCCCCAATACTCACGGACAGCATTTTTAG
>JANMGZ010000579.1:0-4423 GCA_031374905.1 Dolichospermum sp. OTE_70_metabat_362_sub | reverse complement strand
CAGGAACTACTACAAAGGTTTCAAATCAAAGCCAACCTTATCATTCCCATTTTTCTCAAAGATGAATTTTGGGGATTGTTGGTTGCTCACCAATGTACTCAACCTCGCACCTGGAATAGTTGGGAAACAGAATTACTGCGATCAGTTGCTGATCAAATTGGTATTGCCTTAGTCCAAGCTAAACTATTAGAATCCGAAATTATTCAACGTCAAGAACTAGAAATAGCTAGACACGAAGCCGAATTAGCCTCACAAGCTAAAAGTAGTTTTCTAGCCAACATGAGTCATGAAATTCGCACCCCAATGAACGCCGTTTTAGGCATGACCGGCTTATTATTAGAAACCCCTCTCAACTCAGAACAACAAGACTTTTTAGAAACAGTGCGGATTAGTGGTGATGCTCTTTTATATCTAATTAACGAGATATTGGATTTATCCAAACTAGAAGCTGGAGAAATGGTCTTAGAAACACTAGATTTTAATTTATCTACTTGCATTCAAGAAGTTGTAGAACTGTTAGCTACCCAAGCTCATCAAAAAGGATTAGAAATAGCAGCCTTTATTCCTTCTGATGTTCCCATTTATCTTCAAGGAGATGCTAGTCGTCTTCGCCAAATTATCATGAATTTGATGAACAATGCTATCAAGTTCACTAGCCAAGGAGAAGTAGTTATTCGGAACAAATTAATTTCAGAAACCGATCATACAGCTACCATCCGATTTGCCATTATAGATACAGGCATTGGGATTACTCCTGAAGACCAAAATAAACTTTTTCAACCATTTACCCAAGTTGATGCTTCCATTACTCGCAAATATGGTGGCACAGGTTTGGGATTAGCCATTTGCCAACAATTAGTAACTTTAATGGGGGGAGAAATTGGTATCGAAAGTGAGCTTGGTAAAGGCTCTAAATTTTGGTTTGATTTACATTTTAATAAACAGCCAAAATCTGTTTCTGAAAATCAAGATTATCAAATTCTTAGTCAGCGACGTTTGTTAGTAGTAGATGACAATGCTACCAATCGGAAAATTCTCCACCACCAAGCGATTCGTTGGGGAATGCAGGTAGATGAAGTTGATTCTGCAATTGCCGGACTGGCAGCTTTAGAGACAGCCGGACAACAGCAAATCCCCTATGATATTGCTGTGATTGATATGCAAATGCCTGATATAGATGGACTCACACTAGGAATGCAAATTAAGGCTAATCCCCTAATTGCTAATACCCCTTTAATTATGCTAACTTCTACCAATCAAAAAGATGAAGTAAAAAGGGCATTAGATATAGGATTTATCAATTATTTAGTTAAACCTGTCAAGTTTTCCCGACTTCTGGATACTATTATCAATATTTTTGATAATCAATCAAACATAAATAATTTGCAAATTTCTCTGCATGAACAGCCGCAACCAAAAAATAGCAATTATCAATCAAAATTAAAATTGTTATTAGCAGAGGATAATTTAGTTAATCAAAAAGTCTTCCTCAAGCAACTTCAAAATCTAGGATATCAAGCTGATGTAGTAGCTAATGGTCAAGAAGTATTAGAATTATTAGATAAAATTCCCTACGACTTAATTTTCATGGATTGTCAAATGCCAATTCTTGATGGTTTAGAAGCTACAAAAGAAATTCGTCGTCGGCCGATAAATTCATTTGCTAAACATCGGCAACCTGTAATAATTGCTATTACTGCTAATGCTATGAAAGAAGACCAGAAAATTTGTTTAGATGCAGGTATGGACGACTATTTAAGTAAACCCATAGCTAAAGATAAATTAGCTGCAATGTTAGAACTTTGGAATCAGAAACTACAGAAAATAATTATTCCTGAAGAATCAATTTCTCTAAAAGATAGTAGTAACCTCAACCTCCTCATTAATTGGGATCACTTACATGACATTTCAGATAACAATACAGAAATTGAATCTGAATTATTAGAAATGTTTGTAGACAATAGCCAATCACATCTAGAAGCAATTAAGGTTGCAATTGCTGCTAACAACTTTGAGCAAATTGCCTGGGAAGCGCATTACATTAAAGGTTCTAGTGCTAGTATTGGTGCTACCACTATGGAAAAAGCAGCAGAAAAACTAGAACAACTTAGTCGAGAAAATAATATTCAAGGTGCATCTGAGTTATTAACAGAATTAGTTAAATTTTTCAACCAAATTCAAGTATTTTTAACCCAAAAATAATAGAAGTCAGAAAATTTTAGGTTTTAGTTAATTAAATCTAAAATCCAAAATCCAAAATCTAAAATCCAAAGTCCCTATTCCCCAGATTTCTTAAATTTTAGATTTTAGTTAATTAAATTTAAAATCTAAAATCTAAAATCTAAAATTCAAAGTTCCTATTCCTCCGATTCCTGAGAAGGTGGTTTTTGAAACACTAGATAAATGTAATATGTTGCCATTGGGATCACAGTAGCTGCAATTAACAGTCCGACAACCCAAGCAGTAGCATTACCTTGATCTGTTTCTTCAGCTTTGGTGAAAGTTCCTTCCACCTTGACTGTTTCTATTACCACTGGTGGACCCGGATCTGGTTTACCAGATAAAACAGCAACCAAGCGATCGCTCACATCCAAAAATCCTTGGTTATATTTATTACCACCACGTAATGCTGTACCCAGTGTTTCTTCAGCAACACTTTGAGCAATAGAATCAGTTAACAGAGACTTAACCTGATCTCCACTAATTAAAGCAGTTCCATTAGTGACAGTATCAACAAGTAATAACACTTGATTAGCTTGTGCTGCTGCGGTTGGAAACCATTTACTAAATAGTCCCTTCGCAAAACCTTCCGGTGTTTCCCCATAGTCAAGGCGGTGAATAGTCACAATTCTGGCTTCATTACCAGTTTCCTGAGCCAGATCCTTAAAAGTCTTACTAATCTGACTTTCATTTAATCGGCTAATCACATCACCTTGATCTAAAATCCAAGTATCTGCCGTTAGGCTGGGCATTTCGTATACACCAGTAGCAGAAGCAGGTGAAATAAACAGTGAAGTTGCCATCATCATCACCAATACAGGGAAAATGAGACGGGCAAGGTATTTTGAGTTACTAAATAATTGCTTGAGTAACTGTTGCATGGGATGAATCCTTAAACAGACTTGCAATCAAAATACTACATAATTAGGGAACAGGGAATAAGGAATAAATTTTCTCGCAAACCCATTTCCTCTATTACCGGGCGGGATATGTGGCTTGATACGATAATATTAAATTTAATAAAAGTAAAAAATCTTGGTTTTAAAGAAACATCATGACAGCTTCTACCACATTTGACTTAGCATCACTAAATCAGCAATTTGAAACCGCAAGTCCTACAGAAATCTTAGCCTGGTCTGTCCAAAATATCCCCACAGGATTGGTACAAACTAGCGCATTTAACGTTGATGACATTATCTTGACACACATTTTCTATAGCGTACTTCAGCATCCCGTCCCTGTAATTTTCCTTGATACCCTTTATCATTTCCCCCAAACCTTAGAATTGGTAGCTCAAGCTAAAGAAATCTATAACCTAGATTTACAAACCTATAAAACACCAGACGTAGATAGCCGGGAAGCCTTTGCTGCTAAATTCGGTGCAGCCCTCTGGGATACAGATATTGCTAAATTCCACGATATTACCAAAATTGAACCACTTCTGCGGGGTTTAGATGAACTAAATACTGTAGCTTGGATTACAGGTCGTCGTCGTGATCAAGCCGTTACTCGTGCTAATATGCCCATATTAGAATTAGATGGTAAAGGCAGATTAAAAATCAACCCTCTAGCTAATTGGACTCGTAAACAAAGCTGGGCTTATGTAGCTGAACATAAAGTAATTTACAATCCTCTCCATGACCAAGGTTATCCTAGTATTGGTGATGAACCTATTACCACTAAAGTAGCTGACGGTGAAGACGAACGCGCTGGACGTTGGCGAGGAAGTGAAAAAACTGAGTGTGGAATTCACATTTAAGGGATTTCTAAAACATGAATTTGGTGTTGTTGATTAAGGATATGAATTGATCTCACACAGAGGCGCACAGTCCCAAAGGATCGCATAGGGCAGTTATCGCGCTTGATGCACAATAGAATCAAGGGCGCAGACCCTGCGCCCCTACGGACTTGACGATTTGCTGACTGGACTTACAAAGAGTGCATACCGCTCTTTACTCAAGAAGAAATAGAAGATAGGGGTGTGCGGAGGTTTCTCCGCACTAATCCTTGAGTTTATTCGTGGATAGTCACTTTAATCATTTTAACTGGAGTTTTGGGGCGATCGCCTTGTCCCGTTGGTGTGGTTTCAATGGCTTTCAATACATCCATCCCTTCAGTCACTCGACCGAAAACAGGATGCTTGGATTGACCGGCTGTAAACCAATCCAGATAGTGGTTGTGGACAGTGTTGATGAAAAACTGG
>JANMGZ010000557.1:0-3250 GCA_031374905.1 Dolichospermum sp. OTE_70_metabat_362_sub | reverse complement strand
ACAGATGTTATTTCTTGGACTGAATCTATTTTTGGTTCTTCCATGCTCTCCCAAAGACGAAACCTTAAATCCGCGAATATTTATAACACAGAACCTGCATGAACTCTTATGGGTAAAGGATTCACAGAATTAACACACTAGCGCAGGCCCTGCGCCCCTACGCTAGATGCTTTCGATTTCAAAATCGCGTAAATGGGCTTTAAATTTTTTGCTAAACTGAACTAAAAAAGGAAAGTTAGCACTTACAGGCCTACCTTGCCATTGAGTAACAATAGCTACTATTTCCCCTTCTGTACCTTTGATGTCAAAAGCCTGACTGCGATGTTCAGGATGATGATATACTACTACTGATTCTTTCACTTGCACGCGATCGCCTACTTTCATAATATCTTATGTATCTAACTTTTGTTTTTCCCAAACCATCTCCACAGCTATTTTGACTGCAAAATCCAGCATGATTTAATGGCAAACCCAATTTTACAACACATCGCGTTATTATTCCCGTCCTGGACAGAATTCTCGCACCTTTTGGGGGAGTTGCCGACAGACTTGGAGGAAAGATTGAGGAGATAATTGCCACCAAGCAAATAAACCGATTGTGGAACTTCCCAATAATAAAACTAATAATCCGGCAAATAGAACTAAACCTTTACCTTTAGATGGTTTTATTGGTGCTATTGGTTCTTCCGTTAGATTTAAATCGAGAAGGGCTTGGGAACTTTCTGTTAATGTTGCTTCTGTTGGTGCTGCTATAATTAATGATTCTGCATCAGCAACAGCTAACGGTTGAGGGGGAATGATTTCTGCTGGAGGTGAGGGGATAATTGCCATTGAGGATGGTTTGGCAACACGGCACAGAGTCAGGATTACAGATATATTATCTTGGCCATTCTTTTCATTGGCCAGTTTAATTAATTCCTGTGTAGCATCTTCTATATCTAAATCGCCTGTAAGTACGGGAATTGCGTAGTCTTGCCAAGATTGTTCTACTAAATTGCGATCGCTTAAACCATCGGAACAAAGTAATAAAATCCCATCTTCTTCTATAATAAATCGTTGAATCGAAAAATTGAGAAATTCGGCTTCTTTTGTGCCTAGTGCTTGGGTGAGGGCTTTAGCTTCCGGTATTTGCAATGCTTGACGATATAAACTTTTCCCTAAACCAACTTCGCGTTTCACCATATCATCATCTACAGTCAGGAGTTGACAATAATTCTGGGTGATCCAGTAAGCGCGACTATCACCAATATGGGCTACATAAAGTTCATGGGCATTTTCTAACTCTTCTCCAGCAGATGTAACCACTTTTTGGGGTATCTGCAATGACATTACCAAAGTTGTGGCCATGCGTTCTTTACCCTGACGTTTTTGCTCATCATTGCGTGACCATACCACATTATTAATCACGCGCAAACAGGATTCTATTTGTTGATATAATAAATCTGGGGTTAACAGTTCCGTTTGTTCTCCTATTTCTGCCAGTAAAGCCCGCATTTGCAACTTGAGAGACTGCAAAGCTAATTGACTCGCAACTTCACCACCTTCATGGCCACCAATCCCATCACAAATAATTGATAGTCGTGGTTGTAATTGATCATCTATATCTCTAGGATGACTGGGATAACAAGCATCTTCATTATGTTTAATAACTAATCCTGTATCCGTTGCCCCAGCTATGGTTAAATATAAAGGTAATTCTGCGGCTGTTGTTAGTAATAATTGATTGAGTTGAGTATTAATTATCTCTAAATTAACTTCTGATTCACACATTAACTCAACTATGCTTGCTAATTTTGGAGAAATGGTGATTTTGGCAACTGTCACCCAATTTCGCCAAAAATTACCTAAATCTTGTAAAGTTGGTGCTTCTATAGTTTGATGTAGTTCTAATAACCGAATACACCAACCTTGCACACATAAATTATCTGCTAATAGCAAACTTTGGGCAACTCCCAATTCTGATAAGTGTGTCCACAATTGGAGAATTTGCCACAACCAATAAACTTGTCTCACGGGAGAGGCTTGTTGCCAAGAATCGCTAATAGTTGGATAGATGCAGCCTGTTTCATCTATGGGGGCATTTTCTAGTAAAAGAATATCACCTTCTGCTTCTGCCAAGGCAGTAAATCCATAGGCTTGGGGAATGTGTAAATATTCTGAATATGAGCGTAAATAGGGAATAACAATATTTGGCAGTTGGGCGGGTATATTTGGTAATAAGGCAGGTTGGGTATCTAGCCAAATTTGCGGTTTAATTACTTCATATCTGTCTGCTACCTTTGTTCCTGGGGGAATTTCTGCGGCTTGGTTGCCAGTTGCCCAGAGATAGCGGTAAATTAAGGGAGTGTGACAGCGATCGCAAATAGCATCTCCCACAGAGTTAAAAGGGTGATCACATTCTGAGTTTGGACAATTAATAACCCGTTGGCTAGAAAGCATAATTAAAATAATTTGTAATTTGAATAGTAGTTTGTTTACGCCATTGTGTACTAGTTATAGCAGGGAATACTCTTTACAAGTCTTTTTCACTCTCAAGTTTTAGCTTGACATTTTGTACATAGTCCAAAAAACTCTAGGGTGTGATAAAAAACTTTAAATTTATGGCTAGTTTGTAATTGGTTTTCGAGTTCATGGACAGGACATTGATGAATAGGAATGGAAATACCACATTGTAGGCAAGTCAGATGATGTTTATCTTGCTGGATTAAACTATACAGTGCTTCACCATTCGCCAAAGTTCGCACCTGTATTAATCCCTCTAGTTTGAGAGCATCCAAAGAACGATAAACTGTTGCTAAACCCATGCTTTGTTTGAGATTGCGTAGCTCTACGTAAATATCCTGAGCCGAAATACCTTGTTTAATATTTTGTAACAGGTTTAAAATCCGTTCTTGACTCCGAGTGTGCATTGCTCTCATAAATGGTTGTTAAATTTGTATCTATGGTATGGTTGACTTATAAATCATTCCTACTCAATCCTAATTATATTTTTACTCAGTTGGAGCATAAAAGTTATAGGATAGCGATCGCAGCATTCAGCAAAAAGCCTGTGCAAATAAAATATTTAGCTAAAATCTTCGTAACACTTAGGACTTCAGTTTTAGATCCCGCTGGTGTGGCTGTCCAATCTGGTCTCAAACAAATGGGATACGAAAACGTGGAACAGGTGAGAATTGGTAAATACATTGAGTTAACCATTACCGCACCTGATGAGATGAAAGCGCGTCGAGACTTAAATCAAATCTGTGAC
>JANMGZ010000533.1:0-26035 GCA_031374905.1 Dolichospermum sp. OTE_70_metabat_362_sub | reverse complement strand
GCTTCACTCAAAAAACGAACGCAGATAGAGCAGCAAATTGAGTTCTCCCGTGTCACTGTCTTTTCTTCTTGAGACTCCCAAAAGTTTTCTGCACCACTAAGTATTCTTATGAAGGAAGATCCAGAATTACAAGAGATGGTTAGAGAATCATCTTTAAATGTTCAAGTATCTCAAATCATTTACGATGCACGCAAACAAGCGGGACTAACCCAGCAACAACTAGCCGCAAAAGTCGGTACTACCCAGTCAGTTATTGCTCGATTGGAAGACGCTGACTATGAGGGGCATTCTTTGTCTATGTTGGCTCGGATTGCAGCAGCTTTAAATCAAAAAGTAGAAATTAAAATATTACCTAAAAAAGTTGCGTGAACTACTCAAGGTTGCCTACGGCTGAAGCTTGAGCTTCTGTTGTTAAAATTCACACCCTGTTACTGAAAGTAAAATAAACTTATCCTCCACTTAACCCCCATTATGGTTATCCCAGAACTCGAACAACAACTCCTTCAGCTTTCCCCCAACGATAAACTGTATATTATTCAACTCCTTGCCCAAAGCCTCACTGGGAGCAACACCCACCCAGAGCAACCAAGCAAACTCTCAGAATTCTTCCGTCAATCTCCCCTGGTGGGAATTGCCGAAGAACTGGATTTTAGCCGAGACCGCAGCCTACCCCGCGATGACTTCAACCCATGAACGACCTCCTTGACACTTGCTTGATTTCCGAGATGGTTGCCAAACAACCAAATCAACAAGTTTTAGATTGGCTAGATGCCCAAGTGCCAGAAACACTTTACATTAGCATGATCACAATTGGCGAAATAGCTAAAGGCATCAGCAAAATGACCGCATCTAAGCGGAAAGAATCTCTAACAAATTGGCTAAATGAAACTCTACCTAATCGCTTTGAACAAAGAATCTTAAGTATAGATTTCTCAACAATGGTGTTGTGGGGAAATTTAGTCGGGCAACTAGAACAGAATGGACGACCTTTACCCGCTATGGATTCTCTCATTGCAGCCATTGCCCTACAAAACTCTCTATCACTTGTTACTCGTAACGACAAAGATTTTGCTCTTACAGGGGTTGTAATCGTTAATCCTTGGTTTATTTGAGCCAGTCACCATACCAAGTGCGGATAATGACATTCCACTAACTATGAACCACAACCCCTCTGACTGGCTAGAAAACATCATCTCACAACTTCCCGCCCTTGCTCTCTTGCAAAAGATAGGGATGCATAAAAATCGCAATATATGATGCTTTTTTTACGGAAAAACTGATTAAATTGGTTCAAATATCCCGTTCTCAATTGATTCAAGACTTTTTCTATCTATGACAGACTCAATTACCCATCCTTGACCTTTATATCTGCCGTGAAGGTAGCACTGTTGCCTAATTGCTTCTCGCTCGGCTTGCTGTCGTTTAGTCCATTGTTTTGGATCTAAATTAAGTTTCAAAATTTTACTGTTGACTTCCATAGTAATAAGAGGATTAAGCTCCTTGATACATTCTTCCAAGGTTCCTTCTGCCACAAAAATTGAGTTTGACGGTTCCATATCGTCAATTTCCCAAGCTTGCCAGTAGTCGCTTAACTCGAATATTCCTCCTTGAGAAGAATTTGCGTTTTCGGGACGGGAATGAATTTTGCGTTTGGAGTCTAGCTGAATTACTTCAGCTAAAGGGTTTTTCTTTGCCATTGATAATACTCTTTGATGTTTGATGTTTACTTGTTTTTCTACTAGTCTAATAGATTGTCGCCACCTCACTCCCTCACTCAAAAGTGGTGAGTATTGGTTGGGGGTTTCTAGGTAAGTCCTAATTATTCATCCCCCAGTAAAGCTTCGAGTTTACTCAGGAGGGTTTCTAGTTTCTTTTGCTTGGCAGGTTGTTCCCACAGTTTACGCTTGCTAATGTGCTGGGTGATGTTTTTGAGACGCTCTGGTATTTGGTTGGGTGATTTTGCGGATGGGGGTTGAGTCGGTTGGGTATTAGCAGCGATTTGTGCTTTGATTTCACTTAAAGACCAGTTGTGTGCGATCGCTTGGTCTAAGAGTTGTGTACAGAGAGCATTATCTTTAACTCGTGCCAAGGCTTGTGCTTTCGTATACTCTAGTTTGCCTTCTCGCAGTGCTGTTAAAATCTCCAGAGGCAGATTGAGTAGGGGTAGGCGCTTGGTGGTGAAGGACAGCCAATTCATCATTCCCAGGCTTTCAAACACCTTTTGTACTTTTTTTACTTTCTCTTCATCTGGGTTAGGAGAAACGTTTCTCCTAGATTCTTTTTCCTCAGTGATGCTAGAGTCAGAAGAAACATTTTGCCTAGCTTCATCCTTTAGTTCTGACTCCTCAGTTAAGGAAACGGAAGTATCCGCATCTTGTGAAACATTTTTCCTAGATTCATCCTTTAGTTCTGACTCCTCAGTTGAGAAAACGGAAGTATCCGCATCTTGTGAAACATTGCTCCTAGATTCTGTTTCTTCAGTGATGCTAGAGTCAGGATAAATATTTTCCCTAGCTTCATCCTTTGGTTCTGACTTCTCAGTTGAGGAAACGGAAGTATTCGCGTCTTGTGAAACGTTTTTCCGAGATTTCTTAAGTGTGGTTGTTCCTGAATTGGGAGAAATGTTTTTCCCTGATGCGGTAGCATCTATTATTTCCGAGTTAGAAGAAACATCGCTACCAGATTCTGTCTCGTTATTTAGAAGAGATTTAGAAGAAACATCGCTACCAGATTCCGTCCCATCGGTTGTTTCAGAGTTAGGAGAAACGTTTCTCCTAGATTGTGTTTCTTCAGTTATTTCTGAGTGAGTCGAAACATTGCTAGGAGATTCTGAAGTTGTTTCTCCGTTTTCGGTTGGTAATACAGAAGCATCCAGGTGAGTCGAAACAGTGCTAAGAGATTCCGTCTCATCAATTGTTTCTGAGTTAGGAGAAACGTTTCTCCTAAATTGCTCCTCAGAGTCTTTTAACTGCTTTTCACCTTTGCTACTGGCATTTTTCATCCGGTACAGCAAGGATTTGACCGCTTCCACATCCGACTCTAACCGAATAGCCAAAAGATGCAAGATGCCTTCTGTTTCTTCAACTGGGTTGAGGTCTTGTCGTTGCAGATTTTCAATCAAGGCTAACTGAAACGCTTGGTCATCGGATAACTCACGCACAACCACTGGCACTTCTTCCAGTCCTGCTTCTGTGGCTGCGCGATAACGGCGTTCTCCTGCTACTAATTCGTATTTTCCGGCTGTTTTTTCTCCTGTCAGTGGACGCACCAAGAGGGGATGGAGGATGCCGTGCTGTTTAACTGATGCAATTAATTCTGTTAATGCCTGGGGGTCAAAGTAGCGTCTGGGTTGCTGTGGAGGCAAGTGAATGTCTTGGAGTTTGACTTTACTTTCAGCGGCGGGTGGAGTGTCAGCTTCCACTGGGGATAACCAAGGGGCTGGGGGTGGAGTGGTAATTTGACCAGCAAAGGGTTTTTCGGTGCGTTTGCGTACCATTGTAGGGAATGTGGTTGGATTGGGGACAGAAAGGGGAATGCTGCAATAAATGGGGTGAAATGAGCAGTGATACTGAAACTTCCGCTAAGAACTTAATGAGCCACTTTCAATAGTGCGATAGCGAACGCGAGTGCGTCCCGGAGGGAACTAGCGCTGCTGCAAGCAGATAGCGAAGCGCGACCTAGGAATCGCTAGGAATAAAACTGTACCAATTGAAGTCTCGGAAATTTAGAAACCTCAAAGCCTTATTCCGCTTTGAGTCCTTTTGTGACTCGACATCTGAAGCGGTACGGTAATTATATGGTGAATCTGCATAATATTCCTCAGCCGTTGGAGGTGGCAATCTCTTTACCTCCTGAAATTTTTCAGATATAGATATAGCAAGGGTTACAGCCTTAGCGCAAGTTCTATACGATTGCTCATTCCCCCCCTCCATTACCAAGGCTTTCAGCGATGAAAACAGGTTTAGGTTTATATAGCGGACTCCAGAGCAGAAGCAATTTCTTTAAGGATAGCAACAGCAGGATGTTTGGGGTCAAATACTGCTAGGGGCGCACGTTCTTCTGTGGCATCAACAAAAGCGGTAGCTCTGGGGATGGGTGGGAAGATTCGACCCCATGCTGAAAGTTGTGCTTGGATGGCTGCTAATGCTCGTTTATCGGCTGAGTTTTGTTGAGCATAGCGGGTGGGAACAAAGCCTGCAATTTGTAATTTGCGGTTGGGTTTGTTTTTTACTTGGGTGATGGTTTGCAAAAGTTCGTCTGTTCCCTCGAAGGCTTTGAGATGGGTTTCGATGGGAACGAGGACGTGAGTGGCGGCGACTAGGGAGATATAAGAAAGTAATCCTAAGCTGGGGGGACAGTCAATAAGGATGAAGTCGTAGGCATCTAGAACTGGTTCTAGGGATTCTTTGAGGCGCAAGTCACGCATGGCGGCACTAACTAGCTGCATTTCGGCTCCACTCAGGAGTCGGTTAGCTGGTGCTATGTCCATGCCATGAATGCCGGAATGAATGGGTAATGGCTGTTCGTCAATAATGGCATCAGCTACGGTTTTTTGTAATTGAGATGGGACTAAGCCCATGAATTTGGTTAAGGAGGCTTGGGGGTCGATGTCGATGAGAAGGACACGATGTTTTTGTTGGGCTAAGTGGTAGCCCAGGTTTTGGGTGAGTGTTGATTTGGCGACACCACCTGCTTGGTTAAAGAGAGCTATGATGCGACACTGTTCTTGAGAATTTGACACTGGCTTTCGTTCCTAAAGGTAGGATGGCTTTAGTGAATCATGTTTTTTTATATATTTTCCAGTTTATAAAATATAGTATATAGTACACAGTCTAAGCTGCTAAACAATCGTTTCCCGCTTCAAACCCTGTTATTATCCCCAATTATCTGACCCTATCTCCCCCGAAATTTTTCGCTCTCCTTATTGTTTTGTTACATAACTTTAGTAGGAAAAGATGATCGCCTTTTCCAGAAGTGGGATAGCGATTCTATGGGGTTTGAGTTAGCGATCGCGAAGCGCCCCGTAGGAATCGCTCGGAGTTTGAATTTGCCATCATCTTTACCCGTTGCTTTTTCACTTTGGCTAAGAGTGTGAGTCCAGTTTTATCTCTGAAAACTTGGATAGATTGCTCTGTGAGATCACCGCAGCACAAAATTTTTGAGAGTTGTGCCTCAGTTCGCTCATAAAGCTGCCAATCGGCAAAATACTCTATCCACTCCCGAAATGGATTGCCTTTTGCAATGTTAGTTAGAAATAAAGTTCCGTCCTCGTCTAAAGCCTTTAATGCCACTTTCTCCACAAGGAAAGAAACCTGCCTATCAACTAAGTAATCACATAAGCCTCCGGCCACAATCAGATTGAATGGACCTAGTTCCCTAATCCGGGAGTTGATCTTCAAAATATTACCCTTGACAAATATGCATTTGTCAGCAATTGAATGAAGTCTTGCAGCAGAAAACTCAAGCGCATCTGAATCGGCATCATTCAACACCAAGCTGAAATCATGCTTTTCCAAGATCGGTAGAATCGAACGCACATCTGGCGAACTTCCACAGGCAATAATGAGAATTTTTGGCTTAGTTCTGGGATTACCAATATCGTCCTGTAAGGAATGAAAAATCGTTTCAAGGATTTGTTCTGCTTGATAGGCTACTTTGTTACGATGTTGCTGGGCGGCCATGCACCCTAAAGCGTATTTTTCGACAAAGTGCGTAATCGTGTCATCAGAAGCCTGATTAACTGAATTAATGAGATATTCGATAGTTTCAAAATCCCCCGGATAGCCTCTTGGCCACTCTTGTAGCCGTCTGACAAAAGGCGATTGGGAATGAATGATCCGTGCTTTTGAGATAGCGTGGAGTATATTTGTTCTTGAAACTCCGCTTTTTTCACAAGAGGCTATTTCCGCACAAATCTGATGCAAAGTAGCAATGACTCTATGAAAAGAGAAGTCAGGATCAGTAACGCCCTGTTGTGATAAACAGACAAACGCGGCAACTGCTTTTGATAGACGTTCCATATTTTCCATTTTGATATCTAACAATGTTTAGTAACGAGCGCAAAAAGTATCGAATGTCAGGGCATACGCACGGGGTTTAAGATTGCGATAGCGAAGCACTCCGTAGGAATCGCCCTTTCCAGAAGTAGAATGAGCGATCTGTTTTATGCAGATTACTCAAATTGATGGGAATTTGCGATCTAGGAAAAATGAAGTACATAGGTTTATCAAGACAAAATAAATAATTTATTTTCTATAACTGAAGAATCTAGGTTAATTTTGGTATCGGTGATTTACAGATTTAAATTGCAAAAATCATAGAGATACAGACGGTATTTTTTACCTCATTAAATACACTTTCTTAATTGCTCTCAACACCAAAACCCATTTTTAGGGATTGTTTCGTTGTGGTGTTTGTAGAAGAGAAAAACCATATTCATCGCCATTAGGATCACTTTTATTAAGTTGTACTAAAACACCTGTAACTACTTTGCGATCATGATTCTGATCAAATCTTACCTCTGTAGTAGCACCTGGAGCAGAAAAGCTAGTATCGTTCAACTTATCATATATATTTTGACGAGTGGGATTACCATTTCCAGAAAGGTCAGTCAAAGCTTGAACTAATGTCTGTCCTGCGTCATAGGAAGTTATTGTTCTCCAACTAACTTTGTTTATTCCCCAAAGATTTCTGCTTTGACTCTTAAAATTGTCTTTAGCTTCATCTGCATGGGAAAAAACCGCCATCTTTATTTTATTAGTAGATAATCCAGGATTTTTTGATGTTTGTCTGTTATAGAGAACATCTCCTGTGAGGATTTGCAAATTTCTCTTTGCTCCTAATTGAGCAATATTCAGTACATTGTTGAAGGTTACATGACCAGGAGCTAACATTAATGCCTCTTCTCTTTCTCTGGCATTGTTCACCCTGCTTATACAATTTGTTTTATTAAACTTGAATGCTGATAAATCGCAAAGTTGGTAATTTGCGTCATTCGGATCTCTATTTTTCAATTGATTTTGAAATTCTACTGCCAGAGATTTGCTATGAATATCTGTAGAATCGTAAATAATCAGTACCTTCTTCAATTGCAGAACATTCCACATATATGCCACTAAATCTTTAGCTGCAATTGCATCATTAGAGGCTGTACGGAAAACATAATGATGCAAATTTGGTTGTAAGGTTGTAGGATCAAATTTCCTGATAGCGGTACTTGTGGGTGCAATTAAAACAAGTTGTTTTTCACCATAAATATTTCCTGCTTCCCAAATATATCTGCTTGTATAGCGACCTATAACTCCTAAGTTTTGACTCCTCCGAAAATAATCAAATTCTTCGGGAATATTGTTATTAGCTATATAGTTAGCTATCTTTTTTACATCCTGTATTAAATTATTATTATCCTTTGCTAGTAGGATTTGAAATAATGGTGTATTTGTGTTTTGTTCTTTTAAAATTTGGGCTACACCACGCAATATTTCTAGCGTAATATCCAAGTTAGAATGACTGGGAATAACAACTGCAATTGTTGGCAAACTACCATTCCGTGCTGAGGCAGTTTGAGCAACCTTAGCGTTGTATTGATAAATAAATGTTTCAGGATCAACTATACAAGAATTTTTGCTGGAGTCTATTACATTAGGATCTGGTTGAAATTTATCTATGGATTTTGTGAAAAAAGTATTAGCGTTTTCAAAATCTTTGTTATTACCAGACAAACTAGCTTTTTTAAACGCTTTTATTCCTTCTTGCTTTAAATCATAACCTTCTTGGCAAATTTGTTCAGTAGTATTTTTATTTAGTTGAGGAATTAAAGATTCTTCTCCTCTGCTAAAATATTCAGCAAAAGGTGGTGGATCTTGCGTCTTCTTATGATTTATAACATTGAAAGCAACTGTGATCGCTATTCCTAACAAAAATGCTAGGATAAAATTGGTAGTCGAACGCCAGCGGATAGTTCGTTGCTTCACCCAATTAATAAATTTCCTAAACCAAGAATCTGAATGATGTAGTTTTGAAGCAAGTATTTTTGTTTGGCTAAAAGACTTATCTGGTTCAGGTAATTGAGTAGCAGACCCATCTCCATCTGGTTCAGATTCTTCAGCAGACAGAATATTCAGAACCTCCTGAGCAGATTGAGGACGCTGCTGTTGTTCATATCGGAGCATTTTGTCTAAAGCTTCTGCAAAACGCTTATTGCTCAATTTAATGTGAGTTTTCCAATTTGAATTCCAAACAAGCTGACGAGTTTCTGTAACTCCTGTTAACAAACACAGACAAGTTGTGGCTGTGGCGTATAAATCTGATGCAGGTGATACTACTGCATGATCAAACTGCTCAGGTGGTGCAAAACCCGGAGTATGTACTATAGATGTTGTCTCCACCTCAACTCCTTGCAATATCTCTTTAACTGCCCCAAAATCTATTAGATATAACCTGCCATCTGTACTACAGCGCATGATATTTCCAGGCTTAATATCCCTATGGATATAGATAACTCCGTTAGTACCTTCATCATCATGGATATACTTGAGTATGTTCAAAATTTCCTTGAGAATGTTTATAACTTCATCCTCGGAAAATTTTTTATTCTGCTTTTCATCGAGTTCTTTGGCTAAATCTTGTCCTTCGATATAATCCTGCACCAAGTAAAAAAACTTCTCTTTATAGCCTGTTTCTTCCTGAAATTCCAAGGTAAAAAACCCCAAAAATCTGGGAATTCGCGGATGGTTCAGTTTGTCCAAAGTGTTAGCTTCTCTCATAAACATTTCTTCCATCCGTTGGAGAGTTTGTGGAGGTAAAATTTGTCCAGAACGATTTTGGGGGTGCAACTGTTTAATTACACGGGTTGTGGAAGGAAAGTCCAGATCCTCGGTTTTAAAAGTTATACCAAATCCGCCGCTTCCTAATAAATTTGTGGCGACAAAATGCCCCTGTAAAATCAATGGCATTCCACAATTAGAACAGAGTATTTTTTTAGCAGACCTTGAATTTAAAATTTCGTCAGAAAAAGTATTTTTAGGTTTTGTACAACTTGGATGAGTGCAGTAAAGATCCATTGATTTATCTCCAAAATTGGGTTAATCACACACCAGAGAACAAGAATTTGTTTGATTTGTAAGAATTGATAAGTGGTGATATCCAACTTTTTGCCAGGAAGTTAGATATCTAACACAGCGTTGTTTATATCTTGAAGGTAGTCCTAACTACTCCTAAAAAAATGTCCCCATTCTGCTCGTTGTGATTTGGTGCTGTTAGCCAAATCAAACCAGGAGTAATACTGATATTGTCGTTAATTTGATACCGATAAAATGCTTCCATGTGAAATCCTGTATTAGGATCACGACGAGGTAAGCCTGATAACTCTGCGGAAGAACTAGTCAATTTAGGCTGCATTCCCACGATAATCCCTCCCAAATTCCCCTTTTTACCCAAATCAGGGAAGGCTAAGGTAGTAGCCCAACTCCAAATATCAGCATCACCTTTGACTTCTCCACTCAGCGCCCGGGCATTGGTGTAGCTTACCCATCCACCAAGTTGAAAGCCATCACTAATTTTGACATTCGTTTCAATACCATAGGAATTAGAAGAAACTTGTCTAGCGCCCAAATTTGAGGCTAAACTGCCAGTATTATGTCCTAAACCATCGTTGTTGTAAGCATTGACGTAAGTAAAAGCAATTTTGGTAGCTGTGTCTTTTTGATTTGGATAAAATACAATCTGCCCCAATGCACCATATTTACCATTAAACAAGCCGCTATCAGGGTTATTGGTATTACCTGCTAAATAAAACATCTCTGCTTTTAAATTGCCATTGGGCTTAAAAGTCACACCTACACCCGTATCTCCACCCAAACGATAAATCGGACTGTAGCGACCGAAGCGAGAAATAGTAGCATCTGCATCGCTTTGTAGGGGATTAATCACATCTGCATCATCGAAGTAAGTATTAAAGCCTGTACCAAGCATAAAATTTACTTTATCGCCCATGGGAACACGATATTCCAGCTTACTCAGGAAAACACTATTATTAGTATCACTACCAGATTGGAAGCTTAAACGAGCCTCATTTCCGGGTGCAGTTGGATTAACCACATTACTTCCCTGAAGTCGTACACGCAGCCGATCTTTGCCAGTAAAACTGGTATCAAGGTTGAAACGTGTCCGACTAGAAAATGTGAGGTTACTTTGATCCCCCTTTCCACTACGACTAGCATCTCCAAAAGCATCTGTAGCAGCAAATATTGCTTGACCACTGAGTTTTGTAGTGGTAGAAAATTGTTGTTGCTCTAGCTGTTCGGTACGTGCTTCCAAGGTATCAACTCTACCCCGCAAACTAGCTAGTTCTGTTGAGAATTCCTCTTGTAGCTTTTGCAACGTCACCAAATCTGCTTTCGCAACCGCGTTTGTGATATTAGCACTAATGCGTTGATTGACTTGATCTATACAGGCGTTTAAAGCAGCAGCAAACTCATAACGAGTCATGGCACGATTTCCTTGGAAACTCCCATCAGGGTATCCAGAAATACAGCCATAACGCTCAATTAGTGACTGCAATGATTGAAATGCCCAGTCTGTCGGTTGCCCGTCAGAAAGCTGAGTAACTGAAGTGACGGGTGCAGAATCCAATTGAGCATATTGACTAACTTTCTGAAGAGATTCAGTAGTTTTGTCAGTCGTGGAAACTCCTAGCGAATCTTCAGCCTTAACCCTGGAAAAGGGAATTAGCACCATTAAGAAAGCAGCCACTAAGTTCAGAGAAGCTCTGAAAAAACCCGACATATTTTACCCTGGTAATAATTGTTTTTGCAAAAACTTGAACGGTTACTATTTTCAGCCCATTGATAATGGCAAAAAATGGGAATTAAACATTTTTTAGTGATTTTTTGATTAAGTCCCATTTAGTCGCAAGAACGAGAATATTGTAGGCAATATCTACCCTATATAGAATTAACAATGCGAGTCGGATAAACTCTAAAAGAATCGAAAAAATTAGCCGCTTCTGTAGTTAATTCATCCGTTGTTCTTGCTCCCAATAAATAAAGTCTTCGTCTCACCACATATCCTTGATATTGCCCTTGACTACCATCAGAATGTTGTATCAGTAACTCTATTCCTGGATATCCGTCAACTACCATATTCGTGCTTTTTATAACTTTCCCCTTAGTATCAAGGTTATTTCGCATAGCTGTTTGTAAGACTTGTCGAGTCTCTTTTGAAGTCCAATAATAAGCACCTGAAGGTAGATTTTCATAAAAGATCATATAGATGGTTTTTGTCGTTGTATTCATCGACATCAATTTGCCAGCAGTATTCTCTAATTCATATCCCGGCATCGTAATTTTAAAATCTCTTTGTGGTCCCCAATAGACATCGCTCGCAATTTGAATAGGTTGTTTTTTGCTAATTTTTTGGGTTGTATCCCATCCCAAATTACTCGAAAAATTCCCATATTTTTCTGAGTTCACTAATGCTATTGCTGGATGTTGTACTTGCAAAAATGCTAGTGTAAATAGTGAAATTGCACTTGATATAAAGCTGATATTGAACTTCATAACTTATTGCTCCTGATAGTAAAATTTTATTGCTGTAAAAATTCTTTTTGATTACTAATAATATTCTTTAGCAGGTACTCTAAAAGCTGCATATTTCCATTCATTGCCTTCCAAATATTCGATGTTAAATACTCCTTGAGTCAATAAAGCAATATCCTTCAGTTCTATTACCCCATTTTCTTTGACTACAACACAATCTGAATTATTGGCAGCAGATTGATTGGGAGTTGTATTGATCTGATCGAGAATTTTATTTCGCAAATCTTGATATTCTCGCTCTGTTATCAATTTAGAATCATAGGATTTTTTAATCTCTCTCAGTTTGGTTTCCATATCTGCTCCACCTTGATTTTGAACATTATTTACTGTGCAAGAATCTGGTTTAAAAGCAATTTTTCTCACCGGATGATCCCACCATTTAGAAAACTGAGTCAACGCATTAGTGGTTCTGGTTGTATGTACTACTCTGACCTGATTTTCATTGATTTCTAACCGCACCCAATCAGTAGATCGCTTTTGGATTAATCCAGCAAATCCATGAAATAAAATGCTACCAACTGATACACCAGAATCCGCTAAACGCAGCTTAATAACTCTAGCTCCTATCCCTTGTGCTACTTTCATTTCAGGCTGAGATATAATTCTAGTTTTTTGAGGAACAAAAACAGGATTTTTTTCTATAGCAACTGCTGAATTAACTGCTATAAAATTGATAAAAAATATTACTAATAAAACTCTAAATTTATTGTTCATAATTTCCTTGAATGTGCTAAGATTTTTGCTTATTTTTATTTTCCAGCTTCTACATCAACAGACGAACACCGTTCTTGATCATCACAAGTAAAAGCTACTAATGAACCATCAGGCTGAACTGCAAATATAAAATTATCAGCAGCATAAGTAGGATCTGAAATAGACGTTCCAGCATAAACAGGGTTATATCCTAATAAAACTAATCCTCGTGATGAAGACATAAGCTTCATTCCTTGATCTATAGTCGTTTTCTTTCTTACGTTAGGATTAAAGAAACTAACTCTTAAATCTCCGTAATACCCTTTCATGATTAGATAACCTTTATAAACAGTTCCATTGACACTATATGTTAATTTCCATGAGCCATAAAGAGGGTAACTAGCTTCTGTTATTTGGGCAATTGTGAATGATGAAGATTGAGTAATATCTGGAGAATTTGTAGTGATAGGTGCTTTTATAAAAGCATTTTTAGCATCTGCCGATTTGATGTCAAATAGTCCCATTCCTACAACTAAAACTAAGGCAAAAGCTATTTTTTGATAATTCATATATTTCATACCTCATTTTTTCAGAACACCTAAACTCAATCTGTGTTTACCTTTGGGTTATTATTCCTTTTTTGTGCAAAATAAAAACTACTTATGTAAAGAGTTTGATAAAGATAATTAAATTTGTAGGGTGCATCTTAGAGGGTGTTTGAAAAGTCATGCTGAACCCTTAATTCGGAGGAACTATAGGCTCATCATCATCTCCTTGAGAACCCTGTGTAACCCAAATATTGTGTACTTGCAGTGATGCTATTGACATTAGCTGCAAAATATAATCCTCTTTGTTGATGTTTACAACTTCTGGCAGGGAAATTACTGAATTATTGATATTAGCCATAACAATCTCCTTTTTGTCCTTACACAACTATTTGAGGAAAAAATGGAACACGGTGTAAAGCCGATAAGTTATACAATATCCGATGTATTCAAACGGCACAGCCGACTTTTCTGCTTGTTTATGTGCAGAATTGATACATAAAAAATGCACGAATGATATCGCCTCATTGCAGAAAACTGCATACCTTAACAAATATTCGTTTGTTTATTATCCAAAGGTGCAGTTCTATTAGATACTTAAATAATCTATATAAAAACCCTCTCTATGACAAAAAAATACAGATTCAACAAGAGTTTGCAATTAGGATTAGCAGGGTTATTAGGCTGGTTAATTGTCAGTGTCTTCACTACTAAAACCCAAGCACAGCAAAGCAATATTGTCCCTGATAACACACTAGGGGATGAATCTTCCCAAGTTATAGGCAACTTTCAGAAACTACCAATTGAAGTAATTGCTGGTGGTGCAACTCGCCAAATCAATCTTTTTCACAGTTTTCAAGAATTTAATATCAGCGAGGGAAGAGCGGCGTATTTTTTTAGTCCTAGCGTAGATATTCAAAATATTCTGGCACGGATAACAGGTACTAACCCTTCAGGAATTTTCGGAAGACTAGGAACATTTGGTAATTCTAGCCCGAATTTATTTTTGATCAATCCCAATGGAATTGTATTTGGGAAAAATGCCAGTTTAGATGTGCAGGGTTCATTTGTGGGGACAACTGCCAACGGTGTACAATTTGGTAATCAAGGTATTTTTAGTGCCACAAATCCCCAAGCCGCCCCATTATTAACTATTAATCCTTCCCTATTGCTATTTAATCAAATCCAAGCAAATGGGGGAATTATCAATCAATCCCAAGCACCCGCAGGGAAGAATCCTATCGGTGAAAATGTGACGGGTTTGCGAGTTGCTGATAATAAAAGTTTGCTGCTGGTTGGTGGAAATATCAATATAGATGGTGGGAGTATTCGCGCTTATGGGGGGAATGTTGAGTTAGCAGGTTTGGCTGCACCGGGAAATGTGGAATTGAATATTACAGGTGATAATTTGGGTTTAGTTCTCCCTGAGAATGTGGAACGCGCCGATGTTTCCCTGAATAATGGTGCAGAAGTCAATGTTCGCGGTGCGGGTGGTGGGAATATTAAAATTCAGGCTCAAAATGTAACCTTAGCAGGGCAAAGTATACTCAGAGCGGGAATAGCAACAGGTTTAGGTACTCCAAATAGTCAAGGTGGAGATATTACGATTAATGCTACATCACAGACAAAGTTAATAGATAACAGCTTCATCGCTAATGTACTGCAAGCAAAAGCATTTGGTAAAGCTGGCGATATCAATATCAAATCTACCTCTTTTGCGCTAAGTAATGAAGCTTCCCTTAGTAATGGTATTTTTGGGCAGGGTAATGGTGGTAATATATCCATTCAAACATCAGATGCGGTTGAAATTAGTAGTAGTGCCATATTTAACAACATTGAATCTGGGGCTGTAGGTAATAGTGGTGACATTAACATTACTGCGGGTTCACTTTTTTTGACAAATAACTCCGAGATCCAATCGCTGCTCCGAGGTGCTAATAATCAGCTACCAGGAGGACAGGGAAATGCAGGAAATATAAATATCAACGTCCAAGGTGATACTAGTTTTCGGATTTCAAGACCAAACCAAGTTAACGGAATTAATTTTGGGGTAGATGAGGGTGCAATAGGTAATGGTGGGAACGTTACTATTAATACAAATTCCTTAGAAATAACCGATACTTCAGAAATTCGAGGGATCACTAGAGGAAAAGGTAATTCTGGTAATATTGTCATTAATGCTCGTAATAATATTTCCTTAGATGGTACAATCGCCAGTCTTTCTGGCGGCATTAGTAATGCTGTAGCACCCACTGGTGAAGGGAATGCAGGCAATATTCAAATTACGACAGGTACGCTAAAAGCTACGAATGGAGCCTATATTAATAGCGATACACTTGGCAAAGGGAATGGAGGAAATATTTACCTAAAAACAGGTTCACTCTCATTAACTAACGGCGGTTATGTAGCAACAAATGTATTAGGACAAGGTAATGCCGGAAATATTACCGTCGAAGCCACTGATAATGTCAACCTAGATGGAATTTCTTCTCAGGGGTTAAGTGGTTTACAAAGCAGTTTATTAACTGGAGGTGTCGGGAAAGCAGGAAACATTCAAGTGACAACAGGATCACTTTTTGTGACTAATGGTGCCTCAATATCGAGCGATACTGATGGTGTGGGAAATGCCGGAAATATCACTATTAATGCCCGCGATCATGTGACATTTTTAGGTTTTGACAGCAGAACAAAAATTACCAGTCAAGCATCTAGTTCCGCTGTTACTAACGCGATAGGTAATGGTGGTGCAATTCGCATCACTGCGGCTAATTTGCTACTTAAAGATGGTGGACAACTATCTACTGCCAATAACGGACAAGGAAATGGAGGTAATATCTTTCTTGATATTGGCAATACGATTACTTTTGATGGGATTACTAATTATGGTTTACCTAGTTTGGTAACTACAACAGCATACAATGGTAACGGCGGAAATGTTCAAATTGCAACAGGCTCGCTGTTTTTAACAAATGGTGGTAGGATATCTTCTAGTAATCTTGAAAGAAAAGGTAATTCTGGAAATATCACCATTAATGCTCGTGATAGTGTCATCATTGATGGTGTCTTAGAAGATGTAACTTTGAGTATTGGTAAACGTGATATCCATAGTGGTTTATTTAGTTCGTTAGACGGTGGTGAAGGTAAAGGAGGTGACATCGAAATCACAACAGGGTCACTTGCTGTCACCAACGGTGCCATTATTAGTGGAGAAACACTTGGACAGGGGAATGGAGGCAATATCACTATCAATGCCCGCGACACAGTAACTTTTGATGGTGGGCAAAATCGTTTACTTACTAAAGTAACCACTGCTACGGAAAGGAATAGTACGGGCAAGGCTGGAAATATTCAGATCAACTCCAAAGAGTTATTTGTCAAAAATGGTGCTATATTCGGTGCTTTTAGTAGTGGTCAAGGTAATGCAGGTGACATTGAAATTACAACAGGGTCACTTGCTGTCACCAACGGCGGAAACATTAGTGGAAACACAGGTGGACAGGGGAATGGAGGCAATATCATTATCAACGCCCGCGACGCAGTGACTTTTGATGGAGGGGAAAATGGTTTATTTACTTCCGCAAACACTTCTGCGCTAACTAATAGCACAGGTAAAGGAGGTGATATCGCAATTACAACAGGGTCACTTTCTCTCACTAGCAGTGCAAATATTTCCGCAGGTACAAATGGAAGGGGAAATGGCGGCAATATAACTATCAACGCCCGCGACACAATAACTTTAGATGGTGGGCAAAATGCTTCACCTGTTTTAGTAATTACTTCCGCGACAAGCAATAGCACGGGTAATGCTGGCAATATCCACATCAACGCCAAAGAGTTATTTGTTAAAAATAGTGCTATATTCGGTGCTTTCAGTAGTGCTGAAGGCAATGCAGGTAATATTAATCTGACAACAGATTCTTTCTCTTTAAGTAATGGTGGACAAGTAAATACCAGCAATCTGGGGCTAGGGAAAGCCGGAGATATTAATATTGATTCTGGTTCTACAACACTTAATAACAAATCATTTATTGCCGCAATAACTAGCTCTGGTGATGGTGGAAATATCAATTTAACTGCTAATGATCGTTTAATATTGCGTGGCGGTAGCGGAATTTCTACCACCGCAGGTACAGCGCAATCAGGTGGCGATGGTGGTAACATCAATATTAATTCCCGATTTATCGTTGCCATCCCCAAAGAAAACAGCGATATCACAGCCAACGCCTTCACAGGAACAGGTGGAAACGTGGAAATCTATTCTCAAGGGATCTTTGGTATCGAGTCGCGTCCAAAGCTAACTGAAAAAAGTGATATTACAGCAAGTTCAGAACAAGGCATTGCAGGTGTGATTAACATTAACGTCCCCGACACCAGTTCCATTCAAAACAGCTTCACGGAATTATCTCCAGTCATTGACACCAACTCACTTATCGCCAATAGCTGCATTTCTCGCGCTAATAAACGACAAGAAAACTCTTTTACTATTACGGGTTCTGGTGCTTTACCCACTAATCGTCCTGGGATTGCGGTTTCTACCTACACAACTGGTGAGGTAAGAGGTGTAGAAACTACATCCCGTCCCTGGAAGAAAGGCGACCCAATTATCGAACCGCAAGGTATGTATCGGTTGGATAATGGTCAGTTGCTATTAAGTCGAGAATGTTCTGATTAATTTTGATTATCAAAATGGCTGATAGCGCACTGAAAAATTAAACCCATTATCTTGTAAGGAAGTCCCGCCATCGCTTGTACCAATAAAAGGTATACCATAGTCTGCACGCAATACCAACCCGCTAAAAGGTTGCCAGTTCACGCCCAACCCTAGACTAGCAATGGTTTGTGGGTTGGCACTAATCCCGCCATTATTCCAAGCTGTACCGATATCAAAAAAGGGTATTAGCTGTAATGTTTCCACATTCGATGTCAACGGAATACGAACTTCGACTCCTCCCACTACGCCATTATCAGCAACAACTTGATTTTGACGATAACCGCGCACTGTGTCCACTCCTCCAAGACTAATTTTTTCCAGTGAAAGTAAGGAATTAGGAGTAAGTTGGGTGTTAACTTTAGACAGCATCAAAATCCGGGGAGATAGGCGTTGTACCCATTGAAATTGTCCCACCCAGGCGAAAAAACGCCCATCAGTACCACTATCATTGACGGTTGCATCAATTGCATCAATACCAAAACTAAATTGCGATCGCCCCGCTAGGACACTGTTAGTATTACGTTGTAACCAATCTTGGGAAAAACGAATTACCGTAACTTTTGATTTTCCGTCTTCAGGTCCTGCGGTAAAGGAGAAGGGAATATCGTTGAGGATAAAGGTTTGACTCTGCCGTAAATCGAATGTTAAACCTAGAGCCAATTCATTATTTGGTGTGCGGGTTAGCGGTTGACGAAGGTTAAAAGACAGGGTTTCCGCTTCGCTGCGGATATCCAAATCACGGAATTTGCTTTCAATAATCCGGCTACCACTGTTGCTGTAGCGAACACCAATAGTTCCATCTAAAGCGTTAAAGGGAAAAGAATAACCGACATTATAATTATCTAAACCTTCAGTGAACGCATATTCCCCACTGAATTTATCCCCAAACCCCAAAAAATTATCGTGAGCAATAAAAACACTTCCTTGTTCTGAACCAACGCTAGGTGATTGGTTATTGGCAAAGGTAATTCCGCTGTGGAATCCTGGCGATTCAGTAATTTTTACTTGTAAAATATTGCTACCAGGGGTGCTACCTGCGGTTAATTCGGCATTAACTCGTTCAATAACAGGGTCAATTTGTAATAATTGCAATGCTTGTTCGAGGCTTTTTTGGTTTAAAGGCTTACCTGCAAGCCGTTCAATCCGGGAACGCACGTATCCAGGTTGTAATCTTTCTAATCCTAAAATTGTAATTCCTTCAAGTTCGCCTTCTATAACTTGGATTTGCACGATACCATTAGCGATATCTTGATGGTTGGGAATAAATGCACCACTGGTGATATAGCCATTATCAACATAAAGTTTGGTGATTTGCGATCGCAATTGCAATAACTGTTCAAATGTGATGTTTTTATTTTCTAAAGGCTGTTTTAACTTGATGATTTCATCTTTTAAAACAGAGTATCCTTTGACTTGGATTTCTTTGACAAAAAAACTTTCACCACTTGGAAAGGTTGTGTCGGGTAGATTTTCCTGTCGGGGGAATGGGAGTATGGGAACAGTTGGTGTAGGTGATGGTTGAGGAATAGTTTCTTCTACTTTACCTGGTGTATCAAGGGGAATTATCACTCCTGATGGCGGTGTCGATTGTGCAAATACTGCAAGTGGAGTGATGCTGATGCAGGAAAGCAATATGAAAAAAAGCTGTTGAAACCGAAGGTAAGCACCCATTGTTTATCTATGATTTGTAAGGGTCATCATTTTTCATTGGTAAGGGGTTTAGATATATTTACGCTTCGTAACATACTTCTGTTTATTCCCACCAACTCACTTAGCGATTCGCATTAAGAATTAAATATTTAACAACAATACCTTCGCCAAAATAAGAGCCTTGATAATTTTTGGCAAAACTGGCAAAACTAAGCATACATAGGGCTTGCTGAAAAGATAGTTTGTCATCCCAAACCCTTATCCTACCGTCAATACGTTAAAAAACCCTTGTGGGAAACCTTAAAGGAATTTTTTGGACTGATTGTTTTTGCCAAGCCGAGCGAGAAATGGGAGTTAAAGGTTAAAGCATCATCATCTCACCCTCGTAAATTGGCTAAGGTGGTATTGTAAAGAGACAATAAATTGTGAGAGCCTGCGGCGTGCTGTGGGCGATCGCCAGGGGCATGAAAAACTAAACATCCACCTACATCAGCAACAACCCGTTTTTCTGCTAAATTTTTGGTGTGGCGTGGAATTTCGATACACAGATTTATCTGTTATCTGGCACTAAATGCTGCCTGTAATGTTTCCTGGTATGCGCGGTGTAACAGAACGTCTGACCCGATTCATGGCAGACAAGATTTTACGGGATGCCTGCAAGCGGATTGGAGTAGAAGGAGTCAGCACCATTCGTTTAGGCGAACTGCTTTCACGCAGATGTCAAGCGCTGGGATACCTTTGAGAACTATTCAAGAAATCTCTGGTCACAGTGACCTGGGGACGTTGCAGCGATATCTGGAGGTTACGCCAAAGCAGAAGCGAAAGGCTGTTTCTGTGATTGGGTTTTAGGTAACGTGCCACAAAAAAATAACATGGGGCGTTAGTAGCAAAAGAGGATTCTATTCGATTGCTACTTGCGGAGGTGTTTCTGTAACCGTTATCGGGGTTCAGCCGGGATAGCCGGCTGAACCCCCTTATGGTACTCGATGTGAATGTTCGTATCATCCAGTTGGTGGCGAGCAAACGGCACATTTCTGTAGAAGTTCTCAATGAGGTCGTCAAGAAAGGCATCTACACGCTGGCGAAGGCAAGTATTGTTAGTGCTACTCACGAATTACTTTCACTTAATTTTTATTTTTGGTTTATGAGCTTTCTATTAACTTAAATACAGACGCTGTAATGACAGCAAAAATGACTGCGTAATAGGCTGGCAGTCTCGAAAGAGCAAAAATAAACGCTACTGTACCTCCCAATATGCCAGTCCACGCACTTTCAGGATCAGAGGTCAATATACCAGGAAAGATGAGCGCGCCCAATGAGGCATAAGGTACGCCTTTTAGCCACGATTCAGTAAACGGTGTTAATTTTAACTTAGAGATAAGCCAAACAGGAAGCAATCGAGGTATCATTGTGGCAATTGACATTCCCAGTACTAGGAAAAGTTCAGTTGTCATTAGAAGTTCTACCTTTTCTTTCAAGGAATGGAGAGAAAAACGACCCTAATACAATAGCAATAACTAACGACCAACCAGAAGAAATAAAGTGTTGTAGAACCACATTAATAACTATTGCAGCAGCTACAACCAAAATATATTTCCCTTTTTGTCGCAAAGCTGGCACAAGCAGTGCAATAAACATGGCATAGAGAGCCACGCTCATCCCCTTGCTTATTACCTTGGGAAGAAATAAAGCTATCCAAGAGCCAAGTATTGTGCCACCAACCCAGGCAAAAAATGAAAACATTATCAGTCCAGTCATTCCGGGGACAGTTCGGATGTCATTGTCCTTTGTCAGCGAAGCAACAGCAAAGGTCTCGTCTGTTATACCTAAAGAGAATAGGGCCTTATTTGTGTCAGACATGCCATGTAGTTGCGGCAGCAACGATAGGTTCATGACAATGTGGCGAAGGTTCATGAAAAGCGTTGCGATTACGATCTCAAGAAAAGGGATGCCAGCAGAAAGCATACTCACTGCCATAAACTGGCTTGCTCCGGCATATACTGTAACTGACATAAGAACAGATGCTGCGACAGATAACTGCTTTTCAGTACTGATGATGCCGAAGGAAACAGCAATCGGAATATATCCAATAACAATTGGTATCGCTGCCTGCAATCCCTTGCAGAATTTTACTGATATAGAGGGCGTTCTTATCAACGTGCAACCTTCCTAAAGACCATCACATGTGTTCCAGCATCAAATTTACCATCCCCATCTGTCGCAAAAACACGTTCATGGGTAAGGAGCTTGAATCCTGACTTTTTGGACATCTCGATGAACCGCTCAGGCGATGTTTTTTGCTCAACCTCATAGTCGAAACCAGCAACCATCGCCTCAAGCTCCAATAGTTGTAGTCTGAAGAATGCCATGAGGGGATGTGAAATATGTGTTACTAGGTTTAAAGCTTCCGATTTATGTAAAAGCTCTCTCAAAAGCTCCTTTGCCTCGATAATATTGTCTTGTATGGCACTGAAAAGAGCAAATGGAACAACTTCAGTAAACCATTTAATAATATTATTTTCTTTTTTATCCATTTTACTCTTCACATAATCTGGCACTGGAAATAGAATAGAGATCATATAAGCTGCGTGATGGAGAATAAGGTTTTTATCGCGTTCCACACGTGTCTTATATGGTGAAATAAATTCATCAGCGACAATGAAAAAACCATCGGGGGGAAGAAGCTGAGCGGCTTTTTGGAAGAAAAAGCAGGTATTGAAGTGGTGTGAAGCCCCTGTTGAAATAATCATCCGAACAGGTTCCTGTAGTAATTCTAGGTCAAGAAAATCGCCATAATACGGACATACATTTGGTAAATGTTTCATGTTGTTTTTCAAATACTCGAAAGCAAGCGGGCTAGGCTCAACCGCAATAACTTCAAGGCTTGGTATTAAATCTAGTAAAATTGCAAGCGCTGCTCCAGGACCTGTCCCAACATCTATAATCTGTCCAGGTTCAGTAGAAAGCTCTCGAATGAAACGAGCCATTGTAACAACTTGGCGTGCATATGCTGGGTGAACATACTCAAAAAAGTTATAGCTATGAACGTCAATTCTATCCTCAAATAATGCGCCAGAGTTTTCAGTAGAGTGAGTTTCACTACTGGTAAACACAGTGGTTGGTAATTGATTGTCGCTCTGCCAAATGGATGCTTTAAGAATAGTAGGTATAGTTGGCGTGCCATGTTGCGTGAGTACTTCTGCTGCAAGCGTGCTTATTGCATAATCATCACGATTAGCCAATTCCAACAAAATCTGTTGTATTTCTGGTGTTAAAGGATGCCAATCATCTGCAAGCCGACTTAATACAATCCCAGTTTGCAAATCTCCGTCGGTTTGCAAATCCTGAGCCATCACAGGAGAGCAAATCTCGTTTTTCTTCTGACCAATATCATTTCGGTGAAAGGAAAGGAGCAGGACAATATTGCCTTTTGGAATGATAAAAGAGCTTATGGGATAGAAAAAAGATTTTTTGCAGAATAATAGATTGCGAGCGCTCTGGATAACAGATAAAAGTTGCTCGCTGTCAAGATGATTATGGCTGAAAGCAATCCCTGTTGCATTCAAACCATTCTGAATTTCAATCCAAGACTTTTCGATGATTCTGCAAATATTATCTTCATTTTGATTATCTAGGAATACATGATCACAGTAGGCTATTAAAGAAGTATCAGAAGAAGCAATAGTTGATTGGCACATAATCAAGCAAGAAAATAATTAGCGGCCAGTAGTTTTACTGTTGCCGATGAGTTACACAATATCCGACATATTCATGCCACACATCCACCTTTTCTGCTTGTTTGCGTGCAGTTTTCATACCTGGAGAATGCACGAATGCGATTCCTGCGGAGCGCTTCGCTATCGCCTCATTGCAGAAAACTGCACACTTTTTAAAATTTCAGTTTTTTCTGCTGATTTCTGGTAATTTAAATAATAAAAGCTAAATAACTATAGAACTCCGGTTTGATTACTAGTAGCGCAGCGTTGCGTAGCCATACATACTTGTGTAGGCAGGCAAGATGATTTCAAAAAATTAAAGTGTACGGAATGTGTAAGCGCAAAGCGCAGACTGCGCCAACAAAAATCAAATAGGATTCCTATATTTTTGTGTATAAGTATGAAAAACAAAAATAGATATTTTAAAATATTACTCTCTGCGCGTCGGTGGATGCTGATGTTGCTTAAGGTTGAAAACCTTTGCAAAAGGCTAATTTATTTCTCTACTCAGCAACATCAGAAACTCAATCGACATCATAGATTTATTCAAGTATTATTTTTGATGACCTTAGTAATATGTCTTTTGTTTGGACAAGTCGTATTTGCACAAACTCCAAATATCAATGTACTAATAGAGCAAGGAATTAAAGATTATAATACCGGAAACTTTGTTAATGCTATAAAAAGTTGGCAAGAGGCATTAAAACAGGAGAACAATAATCCGTCAGTTACGGGGGTTGTCAATGAAAATTTGGCGCGTGCTTACCAACAAATAGGAGAAAATAAAGGAGCAATTGTCTCGCTATCAGCGGCAATTCGTGACTATGGGGCGGTGAAAAATATCCAGCAAGTTGGACGCATGAAATCAGAACTAGCCCAAGTTTACAGCAATTTGGGACAACCTCGCAAAGCGATCGCACTTTTGTGTGGTCAACTGTTAGATAAATCCGCAAAGCAAGAAATAAAATGCACCCCAGAAAGTGCTGAACAAATCGCCACTAAATACAACGACAAACAAGGTCAAGTTGCGGCTTTGGGGATTCTCGGTGAAGCATATCGCTCACTTGGAAATTACGACCAAGCAATTAAGTATTTAGACACCGCTAAACAAGTTTCTCCAGAAGATAATTTTTTGGTGTTAAATAGTTTGGGAAATGCTTACAAAAGTCGCGGTCAATTGCGAGAGTTACAAGCTGATTCGGCAAATAATGCTGGTCTTTCTACCAAGGAAAAAGAATTTACGAAAAAGTCACAAGAAGATTACAACAAAGCCTATCAATATTTTCAAGATAGTATAAAATTCGTCCGCAATCAAAAACAACCTTTAGCAGAAATGCGAGGATTATTAAATTTAATTCAGTTGGCTTCTCAAACAAATAAGTATAAAATTATTGATGATGAAGAGTTTAACAAAAATCTCAAATATGCTTTAGTAGTTCTTGAAGGTTTGCCCGATTCAGCTACAAAAGTTTATGGGGCAATTGATTTAGCATATTTACAGCGCGATGCTAAAGGAAATTCACCCTTTACATCCTGTCCAAATCAGTTGGTTTTATCTGGTAATAATGAATCATTGAATTTGCTCGAAAACGCAGTATTAACAAGTAAAAAATTACCAGATAATCGCTTGATTTCTTATGCTAATGGTGCTTTAGGTCATTATTGGGAATGTCGGTCAGATAATGAAAAGGCATTAAAATACACCCAGGCTGCTATCATAGCCGCAGATAATAAGATGAGTGCCAAAGATAGTTTATATTTGTGGGAATGGCAAGCTGGAAGAATTTTAGATCAACAAAGTCGCAAAGAAGAAGCGATGCCTGCGGCGAGCGAAGCTATCACCTCTTATCAACGAGCATTTGATATCCTGGAAGATATCCGCAGCGATATTCTCACCTCTGAACGGAATGTCCAGTTTGACTTCCGCGATGTTGTTCAACCAATGTATCGGACATTGGCACAGTCCCGGCTCGATTTACTAGGCGTTGGGGCAATTACAGATGAACAACGTGCCAAGGAACTATCAAAAGTAGTTAACACCATTGATGCTTTAAAACTGGCAGAATTACAGAATTATTTTGGCAATGATTGTATTTTAAGTGCGTTGAATCCTAAACAGGTCGGGGAAATCCTCAAAGATAATAGTGTAGCATTTCAGAATACTGCGTTTTTGAGTTCCATAATTTTAAAAGACAAAACCGGGATATTATTGCAATTACCCAATGAGATCACCAAATTTAAGTGGATTGAAGACCCCAATCAAGAAGGTGACAAAATAGTTAGCAGGGATGGATTGGAGAAAAAAATTACCGAGTTTCGCAAAGGATTAGTTGCAACCGACAACATTAACTACGATAAAACAACTGCGGCACAACTTTATGATTGGATAATTCGTCCCTTTGCTGAGGATATTAAACCTGACAAAATTAAAACCCTTGTGTTTATTCAAGATGAGTTTTTGCGGAGTGTGCCAATGGCAGCACTTTATGATCATAAAGAAAAGAAATACTTGGTGGAAACCTACGCAGTTGCCACAACTCCTAGTTTACGATTAACTGCACCGAAAGTAAGTAATCGCCAGACCCAAAAAGCATTAATTTTGGGTTTAACAAAAGCAGTCACAATTGATGGTAAGAGTTTTGATCAGCTTTCTTGGGTTCCTGAAGAAGTTAGTGTAGTTGAAAGTATATTCCCTAATCATACTGCTCTGATTGACGATAATTTTAGCCCCGAAAGCTTTGGACAAAAACTTGAAAAAACCACATATCCCATTGTCCACATTGCTAGTCATGCTCAATTTGGCATCATTCCTGAAGACACTTTCATTGTCACCGGTCAAAACCAAAAACTTACCATTAGCCAATTAGAAAACTCTTTAAAAAACCTCAACAGTAAATCAGATAGTGTCGAATTACTGACTCTAACTGCTTGTGAAACAGCGGTTGGCGATGACCGATCTACGCTAGGATTGGCTGGAGTGGCTTTACAAGTTGGCGTTAAAAGTGCGATCGCATCTTTGTGGAGTATCCAAGATGATTCAACGTCCGAACTGGTGAAAACATTTTACACCAACTACCGTAATGATGGCATGAGTATTGCCCAAGCTTTACAAACAGCCCAAAT
>JANMGZ010000500.1:0-15045 GCA_031374905.1 Dolichospermum sp. OTE_70_metabat_362_sub | reverse complement strand
ATCGCTACTTCTTCTCCAGTTTTTAATTTTCCTTTATATACCTGTCCCAAAGAAGCAGCCGCAATCGGTTGTGCAGACAATTCTGCATAAATTTCTGTTGGTGGCGCTCCTAGTTCTTCCTCAATGAATTGGTAAGCTATTTCATTAGGAAAAGGTGGTAATTGATCTTGGAGTCTAGTTAATTCTTCTAAGTAAATTGGTGGTACTAAATCTGGTCTGGTAGATAAAGCTTGACCGATTTTAATGTAAGCCGGACCCAACTTTGTTAATAAATCTCTGAGTTGAACAGCGCGACGACGTTCATTTTTAACCAAAATTCCCCATTGCTTATCCCACCACAACCCAAACACAAAGGAAAAAACTGGTTTAAGAACTGTTAAAATCCGCCGGATAACTTGCAGAAATCGCCCACTATATTGTGCTTGTATTTCCACAGGATCATACAGCACCGACTCCGGTTCAGATCCCGTCCGCGCCTTATGTCTTGGCTGTGGAGAAGGTTCTGCCGATTTTATTACTAAAGTCTGTGTACTTTGTCCTGCTACTACCTCAATCACGGACAATTCGCCTCCGCGACTGTCCTCCTGACTTGTTCGAGAACTAGGGGGAAGTGTCTTAACCATCATGAAGAAGTCACCAGTTAGATCAACGTTGTTAAATATTGTAACAATATCTTGTCTTTTTGGAATATCTTCAAGGATGGGAGTCCTCATATAATCAATATGTTTAAGTAGATTTAAGCTTAATTACTGTTTAAGGACGTTCATGAAGAAACCAAAAATCACTTTTTAATAATGCACAGGCATGATCTTCAAGAGAAATACCAGGTAACATAGTCGTACAAGGGGCAATAGTTTCTTGTTCAATTGCTAATTGTAAAGCTTCCTTAAAAGTTTTTGGTTTATTTTTAACTGTTAATTGTAACATAGTTACGTAATGACAAACCAACTCTATTTGATATTGTTCATGCCAATATTTTAACAGGGACATGACTTTATCGCTACCTAAATATTCTGCACCATACCAATGCAAATAAGCCAGTATTTCCCAACTATTTTGAACAGGTAATAATAGTAGTGCCAAAGGTTGATCAATGGGTTCATACCATTGTAAATAACTTAAATTAATTAGTAAATGCTGTGGATGTTGTTTTTCAAGCAGTGCTAACTTTTCGTGAAATTCTGCTGATGATATTTCGATTTTTTTATTCAGAAAATCTTGAATATTAATTTTATCAACTTCGGCAATTAATTCTTGAATTCCCTTATTTTTAGATTGATTATCCACTGGTTCTTGTTGATATCCAAAACGACAAAATAAATCAGCTTCAATAATATCATTTGTCCAATTGGCGGTTTTTCCTAACCAACAAGCAACTATCACCGGATAAAGTTGAGTTTGAGGAAAAATATTTCTCATTATTTTCCATGCCTCTATCTTATTATCAATATTAATTTCCATCGCCAAGGCTGTTTTTTCAGTTTCTGGGATTTTGATTTCAATGATTTGCGTTTCTGCAATAATTGTATTCTTAATAATTTGTTTGATATCGTTGATTGGTAGATTCATAATGATTGACAAAATTGAAAATATTAATATAATTATTATATATTAACAATACAAATTTCATCATAAAAAAATGATTAAACATCTTGAAAGAAAAATAGCATTAGTCACAGGTGCTACTAGAGGGATTGGTAAAGGAATTGCCATTGGATTAGGTGAGACAGGTGCTACAGTGTATATTACAGGACGAACTCTAGAACCTACTGGTGATCATCTTGGTGGTAGTTTACGGGAAACTGAAAGCGCAGTTATAGAAGCTGGTGGGGTTTGTATTCCTGTGCAAATTGATCATAGTGATGATGAACAAATTCGCCAACTTTTTGAACGGATTGAGAGAGAACAAAATGGGCAATTGGATATTTTAGTTAATAATGTTTATGCAGGAGTACAAGCCGTAAGAGAAGCTTATGGTAAAAACTTTTGGGAGTCCGAACCAAGTTTTTGGGATGCTGCAAATAATGTAGGTTTACGAAGTCATTATGTGGCTAGTATTTATGCTGCAAGGATGATGACAAAACGGAAACAAGGAATCATTTTTACTATTTCTTCTTGGGGAGGAATGTCTTATATTTTTAGTGTTCCTTATGGTGTAGGAAAAAGTGCTTGTGATAGATTAGCCGCAGATATGGCAAAAGAATTAAAACAGCATAATGTAACCTCTCTGGCTATTTATCCAGGTATTGTGGGTACAGAACAGATTACAATTTTTGCGAAAGAACAGAGTTCGGATAATGGTAAATCTTCATTATTTGGTGATGGTTATAATTGGGAAACACCATTATTTACTGGGAGAGCGATCGCTAATTTAGCATCTGATAAAAACATTATTAAATATACAGGTAAAATTCAAATTGTTGCTGAAGTTGCGAAGAGATATGGATTTGTAGATCAAAATGAAAATCGTCCTGTATCTTTACGTTCTTTGAGGTTCATTTTACCAATGGGAATACCTTTTTTAAGAAATTATGCTTCATTAATTCCTGATTTAACAATACCTTGGTTAGTAATTTTCTTCTCTATGATTATCAGTAGATTTTAGGATGTGGGATGATAAAAATAAAATTTCCCAAAACTTCTTCACTTTAGCCTCTTGCTTTAAGATAACGACCATTCTCAACGCCAATCCACTTACTTGATATTTATTAAAAAATAAAAATTATCTGTAAATACCATTCTGGAGTCTGACGGATAATTTGGATTTGCTGGATAAACTCGCGGAAATAAAATCGTCTTTCTACTTCTGATAGATCTAACCAAAATTGGGGAATAGAAACAGATTGAGCTACAGCACGCAAATTCACAGGAGGAAGAATTGCTAATTTGGCTTGGAGTTCAGAAATTTTTGTGCGAAGTTTGTAAGCTCTTAATTTTGCAGTTTCTGGATCTAAAATTCCAGTTTCCATCAAATTAGGTAATTGTTGGAGAATTTCTTCTTGAAGAAATATCTCATTCCCTAAACTATTTTTAATTGCATCTAGTTGGGGGAAATTGATTCCTGCTACAGCTAAAGGTAAATCTCGACAAACATTATCAATGGTTTTCTCTAAAACTACTTGGTAAGGAATAGCACGACATTTTGGCTGTTGAGGACAGTTGATTGCACGTAAATATAGATACTCTTTATTCTGATGACGTTGGGTAACACGGGTGACAATCATCTGTGACTGACATTGATGACAAGTTACTAAACCAGCCAAAGAACGCGGCGCACTAGCAGTACGCGACGGTAAACGGCTATTACGTCGCAATAGTCTATCAACTTGTGCTGCTTCTTCTCTGGAAATAATAGCCAGATGAGTATTAGAGATAATTTCACTATTTTGATAAGCAGTATCACCTCGATAAACTGGATTAGTTAGCCAGCGTCTACCTGTAGTTACAGAGATGTTTTTACCATATTTTTTACCTAGATAACGGACTGAACCACGTAAAGAACCATAAAGCAAAAAGTGGTCAAAAAAATCTTTGACAACAGGTGAGGTAGTCCGATCAATAATATATTTACCTTGTCCTCTCCGGTAGCCATAAGGAGATTTTCCCGGTGGTGGTGAGGCTTCTAGCCGATTACTGGCGTGTCCTTGACGAATGCGGCGACTACGTTGTTGACGTTGAATTTCTGGCCATAATTCCCAAAGTTCGGCGCGGATTTGACCAGATTTAGAGGTGTATGGTTGTTGTGTCGCAATTACCATAACTCCCATTGTTTCTAATTTATTCAGGCGATCGCTCACTTCTACTAAAGTATCACCTAATTCTTCTAAACGGCGAACCAGGAGATAATTTACGGTTTCTGTTTGACAGTCAATTAATAATTGTTGTAATTGGGTACGTTTTCCCAAATCTTCATAAATTTTATCTACTTCCCAACCCCATTCACCTTGGTTAGGAACAGTATCTAGTAATGGGTCAGTATAAATATAAACAATTATTTTCATAGAGAGAAATAGGGGAGAATTAGATCTTTTCCTCAATTATTAATTCCAAAAACTTGATTAATCTCCTAATTAGGAAATACTGATGACATTTTTTTAGGTGTTTCCTAGACTGTGAGTCTGACAACTGATATTGAAACAACAAACTTTTTCTTGCCAAATACAAGAGCAAAAGATCACAAATTATCAGTGATTATATCCACTATCAAATTAATCATCATATATGAATTCCCTTGAGGTTGATACAGTTGAACCGCTGAATCTGGAAATTCCTGCTCTTGATTCTTCACTAACTAAACCGTTTCCTCCAGGATTTAATAAAAATGCTATTCGCATTAGTTTGCAAGCTTCTACAGTAGATGCTATTTTGTCATCGGTTTTCGGTCTGAGTACCGGGGGAATTTTACTTAGTAATTTTTTAGTTGAGTTGGATGTTAGTCCAATCATATTTGGGATGTTGTCCTCAATTCCCATGCTGGTAAATCTGATTCAACCAGTGGGTGCTTATATTTCTGAACAAACTACTAGCAGATTTCGATTTTCTCTATTAACCTTTGGCATTAGTCGGTTATTATGGTTAATTCTCGTAGTTGGCATTTTTGCCAATAATTCGAGTTTAATAAATTCCCAGCAATTGGTAGTATTAACACTCTCAGTTCTTCTTTTTAGCCATCTTTTAGGAGGACTAGGAAGTGCATCTTGGTTGAGTTGGTTAGCAATAATTGTTCCGCGCCGATTACGAGGTAGATATTTTGGTATCCGGAATACTGCATCTAATCTGACGAATTTAATATGTATGCCTTTGGCTGGATTAGTGATATCACATTGGTATGGTGGAACTATCCAAGGTTATGGTTTAGTTCTGTTTTTAGGGATTATTTTTGGAATAATGGGTTTACTTTGTCAGTATTTTAAGATAGATGTAAATCCTCAATTACAAAATCAGCATACTCTAAATTTATCTAAAAATCCTACTGAAGATATTTCCCCAAAATCGGCTGATGAAACTAGTAATATTTGGCAACATTCTAATTTTTTAATATTTCTAGTTTATTTCAGCTTATGGCTGTTTGGTGTTCATTTGAGCCTACCTTTTTTCAACCTGTATTTACTAGATAATTTAGATTTAGATGTAACTTTAGTAACTATTTACAGCAGTCTTCAGACAGGGGCAAACCTATTGATGCTAATTATGTGGGGTAAATTAGCCGATAAAATTGGTAATCGTCCTATCCTCATTTGGGTTGGTATTGTAGTTGCACTTGGCCCTTTATTGTTCTTAGGAATTGGGACTAATGACCTAGATTTATGGTTATGGTTGCCACTTTTACATATCTTTATGGGTGTTACTTGGGCAGGAATTGATCTGTGTACGATTAATATGTATTTGGGAATTGCCCCTGTGAGAAATCAATCTATCTATTTTGCCATCGTTGCTGCTGTAGGGGGCGTAAGTGGGGCTTTAGGGACAACTATCGGCGGATTTATTGGACAAAATCAGGCATTTGGCGGCTTACTAGGCTTATTTGCTATATCCAGTGTTTGCCGACTATTAGGGCTAATTCCCCTAATTTTCGTCCAAGAACCGGGCAAGTAGGGGCGCAGGGCCTGCGCCCTTCTCAATAACTGCGCCCTTCTCAATAACTGCGCCCTTAATTTCTACTCAACAACTGCGGAACTTAATTTCATTGTTTCCCACAAAACCATGTTTGGTGTAGCTGTAGGGAGAGGTTGATGAAGGGCAATTAATTGTGTGAGAGTAGTTTTTAATTGGGTACGGGAGACGATATCATCAACAAATCCATGTTTAAGCAAGTCTTCCGCAGTTTGGAAATCTTCAGGAAGTTTTTCCCTGAGAGTTTGTTCAATTACGCGTCTACCTGCAAAACCAATAGTTGCTTTTGGTTCAGCGATGATGATATCACCCAACATGGCGAAACTAGCTGTCACACCCCCGGTAGTGGGATTAGTTAAAACAGGAATATATAATAATTTAGAATCTCGGTGACGTTGGAGGGCGGCGGAGATTTTAGCCATTTGCATTAAAGATAGCATTCCTTCCTGCATTCTTGCACCGCCTGATGTGCAAATAATAACCACAGGATAACGCCGTTGGGTGGCTTGTTCAATCATGCGGGTGAGTTTTTCCCCAACTACAGAACCCATGCTTCCACCCATAAACCGGAAATCCATGACTCCTAGGGCTATGGGTAAAGTATTAATTTGCCCTAAACCAGTTTTGACAGCATCTATCAATCCTAGTTTATTTTGTGTTTCTCGCAAGCGATCGCTATAGGATTTGCGATCGCGGAATTGCAATGGATCAGTGGGGCGTAAGTGTTCATCCAATGGTTTCCAAGTATTAGCATCAATTAATTGACGAATGCGTTCATCACTATCAACTCGATTATGATGACCACAATCCACACAAACCATTTGATTAGCTTTTAAGTCTTTAGTGTAACTAAGAACACTACACTTAGGGCATTTATGCCATAAACCATCAGCAATTTCCCGTTCTTGGCGTTCTGAGTTGATACTTCCTGATTTACGTCGATTTGCGAACCAATCAAATAGAGACTTTAAACCGCGTGATTCTTCGTTGTTTGCCATTTTTATCTTATGTAATTAGGTATGAGGTCAAAGTTGGAACTCTGATTTGGGTGATTAGTTTGATTTAGATGATTAAATGTCGGAACTATGATTTAGGTGATTGTTTTTACTTAAATGATTAGTTAATCATAAAAATCACAGTTGCGAATTTTCTGAATCCTTAGATATTACCAACATCTCAAATCTCAATGGAGTAATAGCAGCTACAGTCAGGGGGATACAGATTGGGCTGATAAAAAAGATTTAAAAAATGATATTTAAGATCCAGGCAAAAATAATCTCATATAGTGAGACCAAAGAGTTTCACCGCAAAAAACAGTAATTACCGCACCTAAAGCCAGGAAAGGCCCAAAAGGCATCTTTTGTCCCATTGTGTGACGGGAGAGGATAATTGCTCCACCTCCTATAAATGCTCCCAAGGTGCAGGATATAAAACTAGCTAGTAGTAAATAACGCCATCCTAACCATGCTCCCATCATGGCGGCTAATTTAGCGTCACCTGCACCCATTACCGTTTTGCCAAAAGCTATAGAACCAAAAAGTGCGATCGCATCAAACAGCCATAACCCAAGAACTGCACCGACTATTCCTGTCATTAAGTGTTTTGATAATCCCATCATCGTCGGTTCTGATAACCAACCAACAGCCAATTGAAAGACTATCCCTAAAATTAAACCCGATTTAGTGAGTGAGTTTGGTAAGGTCATTGTATCTAAATCTATGAAAGATAGAGCTAATAACCAGCAACAAAAAGCCCAATATCCGATTGTGAAAATTGAAAATTGAAAAACCCAAAATACTATTAAAAATATTATCCCTGTTAATGCCTCTATTAATGGATAACGGCGAGAAATCGGAGTTTTGCAAAAACGACACCGCCCTTTTAACCACAACCAACCGAAAACCGGAACATTATCATAAGTCTTCAACTTATTTAAGCATTGGGGACAACGGGAAGGCGGCCACAACACTGACAAACCCGCAGGTAGCCGATAAACTACAACATTAATAAAACTACCCAGAGATGCACCGAAAACAAAGACAATGATACTAGCGGAAATATTAACCAAAATGTCCATATTGTTCTTTGTCAGTTGTCAGTTGACTAATACATATAGGACTCAATTTGATTCAATGGCACAAAACACTCCTGTGGTAACAGGACTGGGTACTGCGTAAAAATCACTTTACCCCGATGAGTTACTCGACTAATTGCTACTCCCGTCGCTTTTCCTACTATTTCTGGATGGACTTCACAGTAGGTATAGTAGATATGACTAGCCGCTCTAATTACAGTAGGATCAATCAAAGAAGGATGCTTTTTGGAGTAGGTAAAGTTTACTTTTTCTTGTTGTAAAGCGTACACAATTGGGTTTTATCTGATTTATAGATTTGCTCTTCAGTTTATCTGAAAGTTTTAACAATAAATGCTAAAATTTCCAGATTTATACTTTAACAGCCCTTAGTGCGAGGCAGAAGGCAGAGGGCAGGAGGCAGAAGGGAAAATTTTTCATTAAGAATAAAGCCTTTTTGCATCGACCATTTGGGTTTAAGAGAACGCCACAATCTCAGATTTGGCGGTCTTCAATTAGAGGTGGGTTTGAATCTCCCTCTAATAAAGCCTCCTGCCTCCTTTAGCGTGATTTTAATTCCAGAATTTCCATTAGTGCCTCACCCATAGCCCGACAACCGACAAGTTTCATTCCTGGGGAGATAATATCTCCAGTCCGATAGCCTTGTTCTAAAACTTGTAACACGCTATTCTCAATTAAGTCTGCTGCTGCTGGTTGGTTTAAAGCATAACGCAACATCATTGCGGCACTTAAAACTTGTGCTAAGGGGTTGGCTTTATCAAGTCCGGCAATATCTGGGGCTGAACCGTGAACTGGTTCATAGACACCAGGACCATCAGCGCCCAGACTGGCGGAAGGTAACATTCCTATACTACCAGTTAACATTGCCGCAGCATCAGAGAGAATATCACCAAATAAGTTTCCTGTAACAATTGTATCAAATTGTTTGGGAGCGCGAACTAATTGCATGGCGGCATTATCTACATACAGGTGAGATAATTCAACATCAGTATACTCTGTGGAAAGTTGAGTAATTCTTTCCCGCCACAACTGAGATACTTCTAATACATTGGCTTTATCCACAGAACAGAGTTTACCACCCCGTTTCCGCGCCGTTTCAAAAGCCACACGCCCAATCCGTTCAATTTCCGATTCTGTGTAAACCATCGTATTTACACCGCGTTTTTCTCCGGTTTCTGTAGTAAAAATGCCTTTGGGTTTGCCAAAATAAATCCCACCAGTGAGTTCGCGCACCACCATAATATCTACACCTTCCACAACTTCTCGTTTTAAGGTGGAAGCGTCAATTAACTGCGGGAGGATTTTGGCAGGCCGTAAATTAGCAAATAGTTGTAAACCTGCCCGTAACCCTAATAAACCCGCTTCTGGGCGTAAATTGGAGGGCAGAGAATCCCATTTATAACCACCAATAGCAGCAAGTAAGACAGAATCGCAATTGCGGCACATATCTAAGGTGGGTGCTGGTAAAGGTTCGCCGGTTGCGTCAATAGCAGCACCACCGATTAAAGCTGTGGAAAATTCAAAGCTAAGATCAAAGCGTTTACCTACGACTTTTAGCACGTCCACCGCTACAGCCATAATTTCGGGACCAATGCCATCGCCAGGTAGTAGGGTAATGCGGTAGTTTTGAGTCATAGTGCGGTTTTACTGGGTAAATGTTTGTAGATAAAACATCATACCTAGCAATTGTGCCAAATGGGTGATTGGTAATTGGTGATATAAAAAAATATTACCCACTCCCCAACATTCCTTGGCGATTAACAAAGATGCGTCAGCGTGCCGGAGGCATCTTTACTAATCGCCGAAAACTTTTCAAACATCTTCTAACTTCTATCAATTTCAATGATCTTTTATCGAGATGTTGTACTAGATTTAATGGTGATTGATGATTTAGAAACATCAAATTTTTTAGCTAATAGTTTAATTTGTTCTTCATTTCCTAGCCAATACCCAACATTCTGTTTACTTGTGCTAATGCTAAAGGTTTTCGTTCAATATTTTGGAAACATTCAATTTTTTTAAGTTGTATATAAGCAGTTTTAAAATTACTGATATTCAATAAAACGATATCTTGATAAACTGCGTCTTGGGGACTTTTTATCTCTATCACCAAATCTTGTAATTGATTTTGGCTAATAGCTAAATTCAGATATTTCAAAAATACTTCTCTTTTTTTAGAACGGACACTGACTAAATACCAATTATTAGTGCTTTGTTCTGATGAGTTTGAATCTATAGTTTCGATTGGTGGCATGATTGACAGTTTAATTTTCTTGACTTTATTTAAAGAGCAAATTCCGAACTGTGAGTTCTATGATTTTTGTGATGTTTATGATTTATTGAATTTGTTTGCATAATTAATCATTAAAATCAACTGAATCACCCAAATCATAGTTATGAATTTAGCCAATATTTGTAAGCTGCATAAGCTAATGTGACTACTCCAGTCATAATAGCAGATTCATCAACTTCAAATTGCGGATGATGCAAGGGATGATTAATTATTCTATCTTCATAGCCTACACCAAAGCGAAACATTGAACCAGGGGCGTGTTGTAAATAAACAGAAAAATCTTCTGCACCTAAGGATGGTTCTGGTAAAATTTGTACATGATCATTACTCCAAGCTTCTTCCGCAGAAGATTGTAATAATTGTGTTAAAGCATAATCATTTTGTACACTAGGGACACCTTGACGATAATTAACTTGATATTTGGCATTGTAAGAATTACAAACATTAGCAACTATGTTTTCAATCCACTGTGGTAGTTTATCACGAGTTTCTGGGTGAAGAGATCGGACTGTTCCTAATAGCTGGACTTTATCAGCAATCACATTTGGCGCTCTACCGCCATTAATTTGACCAATACTCAATACGACAGGACGTAAAGGATTTTGAGTACGGCTAATCGCTTGCTGTAGTGATGTAATAACTTGAGCCGCAATCCAAATTGCGTCAATGGCTTCATGGGGACGCGCACCATGTCCAGATTCACCGATAATGATAATTTCTAAACTGTCTGCGGCTGCTGTTAGCGCACCATAACGGATACCAACTGAACCAGCAGGAATGGAAGGAAAAACGTGCAACCCTAAAATAGCTGCAACATGATTCATAACTCCATCTTTTACCATCCAATTAGCACCTTGGGCAATTTCCTCGGCTGGTTGAAATAAAAACCTCACCTTTCCCCCCAATTCTGGGGCGATTTGGGAAAGTACCATCGCTGTCCCCAAACCTACTGTAGTATGAATATCATGTCCACAGGCGTGCATGACTCCTTCAATCCGAGAAGTATATTCTAAACTGGTGCGTTCTTGAATCGGCAAAGCATCCATGTCAGTGCGAATTGCTAGTATATTCTCACTAGGTTGAGTTCCTTTTAATTCACCAATGACACCAGTTTTACCTATACCTTCTTCAACGTGTAATCCATTAGCAGATAACACACCTGCAATAAAAGCAGCAGTTTGATATTCTTCTCCGCTGAGTTCTGGATGTGCATGAATATGGCGGCGGATTTCGACTAATCGGGGTGCTACGTTTATTGTTAATTCTTTAATTCGGTTCAACATGACAATAATTTTAATTCATTAACCTTATATTTCAGTCTAGAAGTTTGACAGCTTTCACTACTACCCGCATTCAGCCCATTTTATTGGGTTAATTGCTAACTTTTCAGCATCGAGGAACACACCCAAACTAATAAGGATAGGTTAAATCGCATTACAAATAGTTGGTTAATATTTATTATTTTTAGGAATATCAATTGCTTATACTAGCACCATAATATAACACTACCCCATAAATGATCGATTCCCCCCAGACAATACAAGGTTGGCATGGCAAACTTAAATTAGTCTATGCTAACAAGCAAGATTCTACTCAGTTAATTTACAACCACCATCAAGCCCCTTTTAAGGTACAACGCCCCTTTTACCCAGAAGGTAAAGAAGTTTGTCATAGTGTGATTTTACACACTGCTGGTGGCATTGTAGGGGGCGATCGCCTATCCTCCCAAATTCACCTTCAACCCCAGACAAAGACATTAATTACCACCGCAGCCGCAGGTAAAATATATCGTAGTAACGGGCTATTAGCAAGACAAACCGTAGATATTCAAATTGATGCTCATGCTTGTTTAGAATATTTACCCCAAGAAACGATTTTATTTAATGGGGCAATTTACCGCCAAGATTTGCGGGTAGAATTAGCTACAGGTGCGAGTTATTTGGGCTGGGAAATTACGAGATTTGGGAGAAGTGCTAGGGGAGAAAAGTTTTTACAGGGAGAGATGCGATCGCATACGGAAATCTGGCAAAATGGTATTCCACTATGGATTGATAGGCAAATTGTCCCCGGTAGCGAAGAAGTATTTCATAGTCCTCACGGTTTAGCAGAAAACCCCGTTGTGGGTAGTTTTATTAGTGTTGGTTTGCCAATATCACAGGAAATCATCAACCAAGCGCGTTCTTTAATTATTCAAGACTCTGATGCTGGAGTAACTCGCTTACAACATGGATTTTTGTGCCGATATCGTGGTAATTCTACATCTGAAGTCAGAAGTTGGTTTACAAATATTTGGCAAATGTTGCGAGTATCTTGTCTAAATCGTGGTAATTGTATTCCTAGAGTATGGCAGATTTAAAGGAGAAAACCGTGCAGCTTACACCGCAAGAACGAGATAAGTTATTAATTTTTACTGCTGCTTTAGTAGCAGAAAGACGAAAAAATAGAGGATTAAAATTAAATTATCCAGAAGCGGTTGCTTTTATTTCCGCTGCTATTTTGGAAGGAGCAAGAGATGGTCAAACTGTGGCAGATTTAATGAGTTATGGAACAACTTTATTAACTCGTGATGATGTCATGGAAGGGATTCCAGAAATGATTCATGATGTACAAGTAGAGGCTACTTTTCCTGATGGTACAAAGTTAGTAACTGTACATAATCCAATTTGTTAGTCAAAAATCACTTAAATATATGAGAAAAAAATTGAGGTAACAAAATGGTAGTACCATACCGATTAACATCAGTTAATATTCGAGGTTATCGCCCTTTTAAAAACTTGGAAGCCCCATTACAACCATTAGAAATTATTGTTGGTGCTAATGGTGCGGGAAAATCAAGTTTATTTGAATTTCTCAAATTTTTGCGAGATAGTCTTTATTACGATATCCCTCCTGAAATAATTACTGGTGCTATTGGGCAGCAGATTTTTCATATTCCAGGACCAGCTAAGTTTGAATGGGATATAGAAATTGATACAGGTCGTCCAATTGGTATTAGATATTTAGGGGAACTTATGGGACCGGTTGGTAGAACCCAAGTTTCCTATGAAAGAGTAGAATCATCTAAACCTTTTAATGATAAATATAGTAATCCATATATATATATGGATATTCAGGGTAATAAAGGTGTTATTAGAGAACCTGGAGAAAAAGGATTTACAGCCTTAACACAAGATGAATTAAAACAAGAGATTGCTTTAAAGCGTTCTAATCAACTAACGCTGAATACGATGACAAATCCATCATTAGAAGCTTTATATAACTTGCGTGAATATATTCGTGATTGGAGATTTTATAGTTCTTTTAACATAGGAAATCAGAAGATTCGTCAATCAGTTCCCATTGAACAAGAACCAATTTTACATGAAGATGCAGGTAATTTGAGTTCAGTTCTTTTCTATTTAATGACTGAACATAGAATAGCATTTGATGAACTACAACAAAATCTTCGTTCTGTAATTCCTGTTTTTAAAGGTTTAACCGTAAAAGCTCGTGGTGGACCAGGAGAAGTCATAGCTTTTTGGCAAGAATCAGGTATTGATCAAGAGTTAAGTCTTGCGGATTTATCAGATGGAATTTTGCGTTTAATTTGTTGGATTTGTTTATGTGTACTGCCAAATCCACCATCGTTAATTTGTATTGATGAACCAGATCAAGGTGTACATCCACGGACACTACCTGTTTTAGCTGCCTTATTTGAAAAAGCTTGTGAACGTACACAAATTTTATTGGCAACTCATTCATCTTATTTCTTGACGCAGTTTGATATTTCTCAAATTGCAGTAATTAGAAAAGAAAATGGGGAAGCAAAGTTTATTAAACCTGGAAATTCTCAAGTTTTAATTGATATGCTTGATGATTTTGGCTCAGATGAATTAGAACAATTACACCGTAGTGATGAATTAGAGAGACTTCCATGAAAGTTGAAATTTATGTAGAGGGTACATCTGATAAATATGCAATGGAAGCACTATTAGCACCTTTAATTGAGAGAAAATTACTAGCAGGTACAAGTATAGACTTTATAGCAATTAAAGGAAATGATAATAGTAGAGGTGGAGATGCTAAAAAAGATTTACTAACAAAAACACCAATAAAAGCAGTTAACATTCTCCGTAATCAGCCAGATTCAATAGTTGTAATTATACCAGATTTATATCCCAAAAACAAGGAATTCAAGCATGAAACAATTCAGGAACTAGAGAATGGTATTTTAAATAATTTTAATCAAGTATTAAATGATAAAGGAATTAATAATAATCGTGTAAGAAAGCGGTTTAAAGTTTTTTGCTTTAAACATGATTTAGAAGCATTAATTTTAGCTGCTGAATCAGAATTAAGAAGGGTAATAGGTGTTAATGATATTGATGCTTTACCAATATCATGGACAAAACCAGTTGAAGAACAAAATCATAATCTTTCACCTAAAGATATTGTAGAGAAAGTTTTTCAAACCTATGGTAAAAAATATCGAGGTTCTAGTGATGCTCGTATAATATTAGGAAGCGCTAGATATCAAGATATTGCCAAAAGATGTCCGCAAGCTTTCCAACCCTTTGTAGAATTCTTAGAAAATCTTTAAATTAGGAAAAAATTATGATACCCGGAGAAATCATCACCCCAATAGGGGAAATTGAATTAAATGCAGATCGTCCAATTACTAAATTAATAGTAGCAAATACAGGAGATAGACCCATTCAAATAGGATCGCATTTTCACTTTTTTGAAATTAATACTGCTTTAATTTTCGACAGAGAAAAAGCGCGAGGTATGCGATTAGATATCCCCGCAGGTACAGCCGTCAGATTTGAACCAGGAGACGAAAAAGAAATCACATTAATCCCCTTAGTAGGTAGCCGAGAAATCTACGGATTCAATAATAAAATTAATGGGAATCTCTAAAATTTCACCTGTAACTCTATTTGATTAAAAAAAGGATAAAATATGTCATACAGAATGGATCGTCGCGCTTATGCTGAAACCTATGGACCTACAGTAGGTGATAAAATTAGATTAGCAGACACAGAATTATTTATTGAAGTAGAACAGG
>JANMGZ010000484.1:0-6847 GCA_031374905.1 Dolichospermum sp. OTE_70_metabat_362_sub | reverse complement strand
CCATTGCACCTGAACCTTTTGGCCGAGTTATTGTTGAAGCTATGCTATGTGGTAAACCTGTGATTGCTGCTGAAGCTGGAGGGGCAATAGAATTAGTGGAAGATGGTATTACTGGTTTTTTAGTTAAACCTGGAGAATCTCAAGAATTAGCACGGGTGATTAATAATTGTCTGCTAGAACCTGCAACAACTGCGAAGATTGCTAATTATGCTAAAATTAGTGCTAGTCAACGTTTTGATGTTAATATTATTAATCAGCAAATTCAAGAATTGCTAAAATCAATATAGTAGTTTTAAGTAGTTTTAAGATCCCCGACTTCTTGAAGAAGTCGGGGATCTGGTTCTTGGGAAACAATGTATAATATTTAATGTATGGGTGGGCAAGTTCCGCCTCTATGAATTAATAATTTCTAAAGTGAATTATCGTGGCACAAGTTGTATTAGAAAACGTTTATAAAAGTTATCCATTCCGCAGTGGGGAAGGCACAAAAACGCAACAAGACGGCACGAATGATGTAAGTGTCTTACGACGGATTAATTTAACCATTGCTGATGGTGAGTTTATGGTGCTTGTGGGGCCGTCTGGTTGCGGTAAAAGTACATTGTTGAGGTTAATTGCTGGGTTAGAGGTGATGACTGGTGGTAATATTTCGGTAGGCGATCGCTTGATTAATGACTTACCACCTAAAGCCAGAGACATAGCGATGGTGTTCCAAAGTTATGCACTCTATCCCCACATGACTGTATATGACAACATCGCTTTTGGCTTACGTCGTCAGTTTCCAGATCAGGAATTTGGCAAAAAAAGACTGACTCAGTGGGGCGAAAATCTGCTGGTAGGATTAACAAAAAAGTTACCCAGGGGATTGCGGCATATTTCTCCAAAAGAAAGAATTGTGGATGAACGAGTCCAAAAAGTTGCGGGGTTGTTACAAATTGAAACTTTGTTAAATCGTCTACCCAAACAGCTTTCTGGGGGACAAAGACAACGGGTAGCATTAGGACGCGCAATTGCTCGTAATCCGCAAGTATTCTTAATGGATGAACCATTATCTAACTTAGACGCTAAACTAAGAGCAGAAACCCGCAGTCAAATTGTTAAATTACAACACCAGTTAGGAATCACAACCATTTATGTTACCCATGATCAAACTGAAGCGATGACAATGGGCGATCGCATTGCTATTATGTCAGAAGGGAAAATTCAGCAAGTTGCAGCCCCATTAGAATTATACAATCGCCCTGCTAATCGCTTCGTCGCTGAATTTATCGGTTCTCCACCGATGAATTTCATCCCTGTGGAGTTTCACGCACCTTTATTAATTACTCATGCTAATTTTCGCTTCACTCTTCCAGATGTGTGGGGAAATGCTTTACAAAAATACGATGGACAGACTTTAATGTTAGGTATTCGTCCCGAACATCTAATTTTAGGTGTACCTGCTACCAAAAATCTACCAGTTAAAGTGGACTTAGCAGAAAACTTAGGAAATGATTCTTTTCTATCTGTGAAAATTGCCGATCCTGATGTACAAAATTCAGACGGACAAACTTTACAAGTCAGAGTTCCACCTGATAGATTTATCACTATAGGTGAGCAACTTTGGTTATCATTTGTGCCGGATAAACTGCATTTTTTTGACCCCAAAACTGAGTTAGCAATATTTCAAAAATAAGCAAAGACAAGATTGATTACAAAAGCTGATTTAAATTAACGTGAGTTCGACCAATAGAGAACTCTACAAAGATGTTTGTTGTGTGGTGTTTGGTAATTGTTAATTGTTGTCTGATAGCGTAGCGTGGCGAAAGCCATATCAGGATGTCTAGGATTTGAGGATGTACAGGATGTAGTCGGGAAGTTATAATAAAGGTTAAATAATTAATTGTTAATTGTCTGATAGCGTAGCGTGGCGAAAGCCATATCAGGATGTCCAGGATTTGAGGATGTACAGGATGTAATCGGGAAGTTATGAACAAGGTTAAATAATTTTAAAAGGATTGTTTAATTAGATAATTACTTAGTATAACTATTCAATCATCAAAAACTCTATTATCAAATTACTACATTAAATGTCAAAAAACATCCTGAACATCCTCAAGACATACAAACTTTTCATTGAGGCAAGGATTCATGTAAAAAATTATGTACATTTTCAGTGAAGCCACTAGACAAAGCTGTTGTTTTTTTTATAATAGTATCAGTACCGGAATACTTGGGTGTTAAAGTTGCTTTCTGGACTTTGAATCACCTTTTGCTTTGTTCGGTTGATGTTATTTGCAAACAAGAAAAAAAGGACAACGTGATGAAATTATCTCAGATTCTGCCGTTGGTGGTTGGTGGTGCTGTCGCTGGTATTGTAGTTAGTGCTGCATCTCCAGCGCAAGCACTGGAATTTGTAACTAATGGGAATTTTGAATCTGGTGGCACTGGATGGACTGGTCCTTGGAATTTTGGCAATTTTGGTGTCGGTGGCAACTCTTCTAGTACGGCTTTTACAACTGCTTTTGAAAATTCTCCAGCAAATCTATCGCAAACTATAAGCGGTCTTTCTGTAGGACAGACTTATAACTTTAGTTTTGACTATTTTCAATATTCATCAGGAACCGTCCTAACCCCAAATGGCATCATAGCCACACTGGGTTTTTCGATTTTCTCCGCCCCAATTCTAGCCTCCCTGATTGATACCACTCCGTCTTCTTTCACAAACTTTTCAACAACTTTTGTGGCCACAACAACCACGTCTTTATTAAATTTCAGAGGCTACAGTGATCCTGGTTCTGCTTGGATAGATAACGTATCCTTGACCGATGGTGTCTCAGTCCCCTTCGACATTCCTGGTGGTGCAACCATCCCCACAGTCGGTTCTCTCTTTGTTCTAGGATTGATGAGACAAGCTAAAAAGCGTTTGGCATTAAAAAGTCAAGTTGTCAGCCGTGTGGAGACAGTAGCTTCATAGCTTAAATGTCTCATAGCGTTTTGTAAGCCATATCAGGATGTGCAGTATTTAAGGATTTACAGGATAAATATATACACATCAAAACTTACGCAAATAGATCCCCGACTTTTTGAATAAGTCGGGGATCTGAGTGAATATTAATCATGTAAAAGCACTATGGGGTAATACTCTGAAAACTTCTTCTATAGTTGTGATTCCCGTTGTCACTTTTTGGGCGGCAGCTATACTAAAAGAGGTAAAATCAATCGTTTTTAAATAGCGATTTAATTCCGTCATTGTGCCTTCATAAATTATTTCTCGCACCCTATCATCAACATCTAACAATTCAACAATTGCTTCTCTTCCCAAATAGCCAGAATTAAAACATTTAATACAACCTTTGCCTTTTAACCAATGTTGAGTTGTTTCTGGCGTTGGTTTTAGTCCTAATTTACGTAATTCCTCAGTTGTCGGAGTATAGGGTTCAGCACAGGTATGGCAAACTCGACGCACCAAACGCTGGGCAACAATACCTAAAAGAGCGTCACTAATTAAACCTGGATCTGGTCCAACATCTTTAATCCGGGGAATTGTGCCAACAGCGTCATTAGTATGCAAAGTAGTAAATACTAAATGTCCTGTTAGCGCGGCTCTGACGGCAGTTTCAGCCGTTTCACTGTCTCTAATTTCTCCCACCATAATCACATCGGGATCTTGCCTCAGAATCGCCCTTAAACCCGCAGCAAAAGTCATTCCCGCAGCTTCGTTAACCTGGGTTTGGGTGATGCCAGATAACACATATTCTACCGGGTCTTCTACTGTCACTACATTTACTGATTCTTTAGCTACTAATTGCAAGCTAGTATACAATGTACTCGTTTTCCCTGAACCTGTGGGACCTGTGAGAATAATCATTCCTTGAGGTTGACTTAACCATCTTTTGTATATCTCCAATGCCGAAGCAGAAAAGCCTAGTCCACCTATATTTGTAAAAGGATTTCGCTGAGGCAGTAAGCGAATTACCACTTTTTCACCACCGATGCAGGGAAGGGTACTTACCCGCATATCTAAACCTACATCTGATGATTCTCCTAACGCATATTTCTGTCCGATGCGTCCATCTTGGGGACGACGACTTTCACCAATATCTAAATCGGACATAACTTTGGTTGCAACTACTACTCTGCGACTGATTTCTAAGGGGAATGTAGTAATGTACCGGAGGACACCATCTATTCGATAACGAACTCTTAAACCCTCTGGCATGGGTTCTAAATGGATATCACTGGCACGATTGCGTAAGGCTGCACTAAACAGAGTTTTTACTCGTTGAATTTGATCCGATGCTTTAGAAAGATAGAGTTCTGTGAGTTCAGCAATATTTTCTGATTCTAGTTCGTTGGTAAGGGGATTAATTAAAGAATCCCCACTGATTTTATTCAGATCGAGATTTTGAATATGATACCAGGCACTATAGCTTTTTTCAGTAATAGAGAGAATTTTAATATCTGTAAAAGTGCGATCGCTCAACTTCTGAACTATATCTGCTTCAATGCTAATAGGACTACCCAAGTAATAGCAATTGCGCCACAGTAATAAAGGAACAACTGGAGGTAATTGCTGAGGGTGGGAAAATAAGCGAAAAAAGCGGACACCAACTTCCGGATCTAATAATTCTAAATTAATTGTGCCGTTCTCATTTCTTAATAAACTGAGTGCTTGTTCACAGTCAATTTCTCCCTTTTTTAGCTGTTGCCAAGGATATTCCATGTTTTAACTCAATTTGGCTACAAGTTGATTTTCTACTAAAGTATTATTTGTTAATAAATCCTCCACAGTAATTCTTAAAAACCGTTGTTCATCTACTCGAAAATAGACTTTAATGCGATCGCTGCCGGGAGATCCTGGTGGTCTGAGTTTGGCAATTTTACTACCACCTACTGTATCATTGAGGGGTTTAACAGTAGTTGCCCGACTATCAAGTTGACGAGTAATTAAGCGATAGCCATCAAAGTAAACCTCTGTTCCACCAGTTTCTGCTCCTAATTCCCCAACAATTAACTCAATACTGGGTTGATTTTCCATTGAAGCCCCCAAAATTAATTCCACAGGTTGAGTCATGGGATAAGGTTGTCCAGTTTTAATAATAGGATGCCAACTGTGACGTTGATTGCGGCGATCCCAATAACGGACACCATAGCTATGATAAAGATAGTCTTGAATTTCTATACCTTGGGTGATTTCTAACGCCCCATGAGCGATCGCTTCAAAGGGCAATTGACGGCGGATTTTTTCCGGTTCAAAATACTGTTCTATCCATGCTTGTATTACTGGCAATTGCACTGTGCCACCAACTAACAATACTGCATTAATATCATCAATTTCCATCCCATAACGTCGGGCTTGCTGTAACAATGTCATCATGGCATCATGCAGCTTATCAAAAAATCCATTTTCCTTCAAAATATTTTCAAAAGTATAACGATCAAGATCCATTTCATAACTTTCAAAAGTTTGATCATTAAAATAAACTTCACTAGCTTTATCTTGGTGAGATAGCTGAATTTTCACCCGTTCCGCTAGTCGCGCTGTCAGAGAACTAACTGGTAATCCTTGAGTTTTTGCAAAGTAATCTACTATCCAATTATCAATATCTGTTCCGCCTAGATTCTGTCCTGCTTTTGCCAAGACACGGGCTGTTTTAGTCTTTTGTTTAGTATCTTCACCCAAACTCCTATCACCCCATTTAAGGAGAAATCCTAGAGGTTTAGTTTTGGCTTCTGTTCCTTGATCTAAACTCACTAAAGAAAGATCTAAAGTTCCACCTCCAAAGTCAACAACTAAGAGAGTTCCTTGATCTGCTAAACCATACCCCAAAGCCGCAGCAGTAGGTTCATCTAACATCCGCACCTGTTCAACTGGTAGTGATTGACAAATTTTCCCTAACCAATAACGATAGGTTTCAAAACTGTCTACTGGTGCAGTTAAAACTAAGCAATCTATTCTCCCTTCTAAAGGTACTAATTCTTCAATTACTTTCGTTAAAAACCATTTTCCTATCTGTTCAAAAGTAATATTTTTACCATCAAGTTCCGGTAAAAACCCCTGGATATCTGCACCAATTCCCCGTTTAAAGTTACGGAAAAATCTGGCATCAGTTTTCAGATCCAAACCGCAATCGCGCACCTCTTGTCCAGCTATAATTTTACCTAAGCTGGCATTTTCTACATAAACTAAACTAGGAATTAGTGGAGGGTTAAGAAATTGTTGTGTTGATAAACCAGGTAAATTCAGGGTTTCTGCTTGTTGAGTGACAGGATTCCAACGAGTGATAACTGTGTTACTTGTGCCAAAATCAATCGCTATTCCTACGGAGCGCTTTGCTATAGCCATATTTTTGATTATTTCAGGAAATAGAGAACAGAGGTGCAAGGGTACAGAGGTACAGGAGAGAATATGTTTCTTTCCGGTTCCCATGACCCATTACCTATTACTAGACTAAACTATATTACGAGCAACTTTTGTGGTATTACATCTGTCAGAGTGTAAAACTATGCCAATATCTGTTTATGTCTTTAGAAAGGCGCAATCGTCTGAGATAATTAGCCTCACATATTGCATTACCTATCACAGACAAATAACGAGAATTTATTCAGCTAAATTAATCGCAGGATTCCTCTTAAAAAATCCTCTTGGCATCAACTTAAAACTAACTCGGTGAGTTGGCATTACAGGCCAATCTTCTGGACGGGGAACGTGCGTTATTCCCATTGTGTACCACACAACTAAATCTTCACCATTCACAGATTCATTATCAGCAATATATTTTGGTAAACCTTCCCCCAATTCTGTTTGGTTGGGATAATCTCCACCTGCATACATTTCACTGGGTTTATATTTTGTTACCCAAAA